>CAZHLZ010000079.1:0-3424 GCA_964532475.1 uncultured Chitinophaga sp. | reverse complement strand
ATTTTATGAAGCATTCTCTTATGATGCGAATGGAAACATTAGAACTTTAATGCGTAATGGAGAAAATGCAACCACTTCAGGGTCTATTGACATGGATGATTTGACTTACAAATATGATATTAGGGATAAAGCAATTACAGTAAATGGATCTGGTGTTACACTTAAACAATTGCAAAATAACAAATTATGGCATGTAAACGACGCTGTTGGATCCGGAGCATATTTGACTGATATTGATGATCAAGCTTCGTTTGTTTATTACCCAGGAAATATTTCAGGTGTAAATAATTATAAATACGATGAAATTGGCAACCTGATTTACGATTCAATTGAACAGATTGAAGAGATTAAATGGAATGTACAAGGAAAAATATCCGAAATTGTAAGAAAATCAGGAAGTGTCAAACCAGATTTAATTTTTGGATATGATGCTTCTGGACAAAGGTTATTTAAGACTGTAATTCCAAAGAATGGAAGTGGGCAAAGGGAAGATGAAAAACTATGGACTACACAATATTACATTAAAGATGCTACTGGAAATGTAATGGCTACATATACACTTTCATATCTTACTTTGGTGAGTCCGCAAAATTATAAAGCCAAATTAAGTATCAATGATTGGAAATTATATGGTAGTTCAAGATTGGGAAATATGGAAGTCGATTCTGTATTGGCAAGCAGGGAATTCACGGCTTCTTTTGTTAATCATCAGTTTAATAACATCAATTATTCTCAAAATGTTGTTACTTTTGCAACTCAGAATCTAACAGATATGGTTTTCATCCAGGTGCACGGTAGTCGCCAATATGAATTGTCAAATCACCTTGGAAACGTATTGACAACCATACAGGATAGAAAGCTGGCAAAAAATAGCGGATCTGTTGTTGACTACTTCCAACCATATATAGTTACAGTTTCAGATTACTATGCATTCGGTAGTGTAATGTCTAAGCGTTCCTTTAGTATTAAAAAGACTTATGATTATGGGTTTAATAATCAGGAAAAAGACTATGAAATTGGTGAATATTATTCTTTTGAATATAGAATACATGACTCAAGAATTGGAAGATTCTTAAGTGTTGATCCTATAAGTGGAGAATATCCGTGGAACAGTACGTATGCCTTTGCAGAGAATTGTCCTATTCAAGGAATTGATTTAGAAGGTTTAGAATTTTTACCGGCAAATAGTTCAATGTGGAGAATAAACGTTTATAGATTCAACAAACAACAAACTATGGATGATATTATCATTATAAATATTGAAGTTAATAAAATTTATATGCATATCCCAAATTTTGTAATACAGCCAGGAGATTTCGAACAAGCAAAAACTCAGTTTGAAGTGGAAAAGTTAAAGACAATTGCTTTAGGTCAATTTATTAGTAATAAAAGAGTACAGAAAGCACTAAATAGTAAATCAGCCAATTTTAAGAAATTTACCCAAAAATCTCAAATGAAAGCGGGTTTAGCAGATTTATTTATAGAAGCAACATCATGGGTAAATATAATAATGGATTTATATTATAATAAGAAGTATAAGTCTGAATTAGCGATAGCAGGTCAGTATATTACTGCGTTAACAAGAAGTGTAAAGATAGTGGATGCATTAATGGTTAATCCAGATAAAACATTGGCAAAGGGCATGTATGCTACTTGGAAAGGCCAAAAATTCTTCGCCGATGTTATTAATTTCATGGTTGATGGCACAATTCCAGATGGTGGTGCGACTTATGATAATTTAGTTAAACAATGGTCATTGCTTTATATTAAGTATGAAAAATCAATTTTAGATGGATCTTTTAAAATTGCTGATTTTGTTGCAATCTATAAAGCGCCGTGTGTAAACGATGGAAATTGCCCTGGACAAATTAGTGTTAAGATTGAAGCACCTCAAGATATTAAAGATGCTGTTAAAGCATGGAATGATTATTATGCAACGCCTCCTCCACCACCTGTTATTAAACCTAAGGAATGATGAAAAATTTAGATAAAGATATATGTTATTTTGTTTTGATCTACTTTTGTGCCTGCACAGGAAATTCAAGCAAAAATACTCAGAAGTCAAATCTTCCAATTCTAGTAGAAACAGAATACAATCATAACTTGATTGATTCATTAAAAAGTGATTTAAGAAGTCATAGTTTTAAGTCTTTTGAGAATAAACTAATAATTAATAAATTATGTTCTTATAGATATATTAAGAATCGAAGATACTTAGTTCCTAACAATAATTTGAATGATGATTTGCGATATATGGTATTTGAATATTATCTGTTATACGCATATGATGATTATGTTTCAGGTATTAAAACATTAGATTTATTAGGATACGTACCGCAAACTGTTCAATACGATGATAAACTTCGTATTGCTTATAAAAACATGAAGAATATTATTTATAGTAATGAAAACATGGAGGATATTAGAAATGATTGGAAGGAATTGAAACTTATAAAAAGCCAGAACCCTAAAGATGATAATATTGATTTGATGTACTATTTGTCCAAATCCGGTTTATTTAATTATATTGATGATAAGACATTAGTAAATGACACCTTGAATGTTAATGACCAAAAGTATTTATATAATAAAGCATTTTCCAATGATTTAAATCATTTGAAATATAGTCGCATATTACTTTCAATAAGTAATTTAAATGGTAGTGCCAATGAATTCAAAAGACTTAAGAAAATGTATAGTGCTTCTGTAAAAGAATATTATGATTTTTCAATTACTGAAAATTATCACTTTGGGGATACAGTCCGGGTGAGTATTGAGGAAATTCAGAAAATTTGGCAATATGGCAATTTTAAAGATTCACTAGTAGGAAATTTGATATTTCTAAACAGATTAATTATGAAAGGGAAATATAATGAGGTTGTACAAATATCTCACAATATGTATGAGCCTCTTTTGATAAAATATGACGACAATAGATTTATGGTAGAATACAGAAATACCTTAATAAAATATGGTGCTTTAGCACTTTTTTTACAGTCGAAATTCAAAGAATATTATCAATATATTGAATCTATGAAATTTGAACTGAAAGGATACGATTTGGATGAAAAGCGTAATTTTGAAAAATTCACAAAGGAATTTTACTTAAAATATTATAAAGGAGATAGCGAATTCAGTAAAATATTAAGGGATTGTTATAGTTAATTTCCGGACTAAATTCTATGTATTTTAGTTGTTTTTATTTTAAAACAATTTCAATAAGAGAAAACTGTTAGACCTGCAATTTAACTTATGTAAGAGTCTAAACTGCAAACAAACTGTAAAGTATGAAAACACGTAGGATCATTAATTCTATTTAGGATTTAAATTCTATTTATGACCTAAATTTAGCTGTTTTATTTAGATTCAAGATAGAAATTCAATTTGCTTGTTTTTTTAATATTTTATTTTTTGTCAATAACAA
>CAZHLZ010000078.1:0-12420 GCA_964532475.1 uncultured Chitinophaga sp. | reverse complement strand
AACAGCTATTATTTCTTCAGCTGCATTAATTAATGCACTTGAATTAGCCGATAAAAAAATTGAAGACGTTAGAATAATTATTTCTGGTGCTGGTGCCGCCGCGATGTCTTGTGCTAAATTATATGAAAGTTTGGGAGCAAAACTGAAAACATTTTTATGTTTGATAGTAAGTCCTTGCTTTGCAAAGAAAGAAAGGATTTAGAAGATAATAAATTGCATTTTGGTTCACATGAAAAAAGCATAAGTTTAGTCGATGCCTTTGTTGGTGCTGATGTGTTTTTAGGTCTTTCAAAAGGGAATTTAGTGAGTAAGGAAATGGTTGCTTCCATGGCTGAAAACCCAATCGTTTTTGCTTTGGCAAATCCAGATCCTGAAATTACATACAAAGATGCAATGGCAGTTCGAAATGATATTATCATGGCAACTGGACGTTCTGATCATCCTAATCAAGTAAATAATGTACTTGGTTTTCCATTCATTTTTAGAGGTGCATTAGATGTTCGTGCAACAACAATCAATGAAGAAATGAAATTAGCAGCTGTGCACGCAATTGCTTCGCTTGCTAAGGAAACTATTCCTGAAGAGGTTATTGAGGCGTACGGGGACAAAAATATTTCTTTTGGACGTGAACAAATTATTCCAAAACCTTTAGATCAACGATTGATTTATTACGTAGCACCTGCCGTCGCAAGAGCTGCAATGGAATCTGGTGTGGCAAAAAATCCAATTACCGATTGGGAAGCCTACGAAAATGAATTAAAAAACAGACTTGGGCTTGGAAATAAATTATTGAGAAATTTAACTGTTAAAGCGCAATCCAATCCAAAACGTGTTGTTTTCGCCGAAGCAGATAATTACAAAATATTAAAAGCTGCCCAATTTGCTTCCGATGAAGGAATTGCATTTCCAGTACTTTTGGGTAAACGTAAAAGGATTGAGGCATTAATTAAAGAATATTCATTAGAATTTAGTGAATTCGAAATAGTTGACCCAAAATCAGAAGAAGAAGAAGCACGAAGAATCAGATACGGTAATGCTTTCTTTGAAAAAAGGAAACGTAAAGGATTTACAGAGTTTGAATCGATTCAAATCATGCGAGAACGTAATCATTTTGGAGCCATGATGGTTGAATTAGGTGATGCAGACGCCATGATTTCTGGTGCTACTAGAAATTACGGAAGTGTTGTTAGACCTGCAATTCAAACAATTGGAACTGAAAAAGATGTCACCGTTGTTGCTGGATTATATATTTTAATGACAAAACGAGGACCATTGTTTTTGGCTGATACAACCGTGAATTTAAATCCTACAGCCGAACAAATTGCGGAAATAACCAACAATGTTGCCAAAACAATTCGAAAATTTAAGGTCACACCAAAAATAGCTTTGTTGAGTTATTCTAATTTTGGTTCTTCAAAAGGAGAAGATCCAGAGAAAATGGCTAAGGCAGTCGAAATTTTACACGAAAAATATCCAAGTTTGTGTGTTGATGGAGAAATTCAAGCTAATTTTGCATTAAATAACGATTTGATGAACGAAAAATTCTCTTTCTCAAGTTTGGCAAATAAACAAGTAAACACGCTGATTTTCCCAAATTTATCTTCAGGTAATATTGCATACAAATTGTTACAGGAAATGACAGAAGTTGAATCAGTTGGGCCAGTTTTAGTTGGTTTGAAAAAGTCAATTCATGTCGTACAAATGGGATGCTCAGTGAGAGAAATAATTAATATGGTGAAAGTAGCAGTAGTTGATGCACAAAATAAGTAATAAGACTTAAGATTAAAAGATTTAAGACATAAGACTGATTTGAAATTCATCTTATGTCTAATATCTAATAGCGAAGCGGGTCCTAAATCTGAAAAAAAATATGATATCGCACTTAAACGGAAAATTAGTTGAAAAAAATCCTACAAATATCATTGTTGAATGCAATGGCGTGGGTTATGAATTAAAGATTTCTTTGAATACTTTTTCAGCAATTAAAAGTGATGAATCAATTTTCATTTTTACGCAATTCATCGTACGGGAAGACGCTCAAATTTTATATGGATTCGCCACAAAAGAAGAGCGTGAAATGTTTAATTACCTTATTTCGGTTTCTGGAATTGGTCCAAATACTGCATCAATAATGCTTTCGTCCTTAGTTCCAGAAGAAATAGCGAATGCAATTACGACAGAAGATGTAAAAACCATTCAAAGTATCAAAGGAATCGGAGTAAAAACAGCTCAAAGGGTAATCATCGATTTGAAAGATAAAGTAAGCAAATTGAATCTTTCTTCAGGAAATATTTTCACCGAAGGCAATAGAAATAGATTTGATGCGTTAACTGCATTAGTTTCTCTTGGTTTTGATAAGAAAAATGCGGATAAAGCATTGGATAAATTAAGCACAGGAACTGAAAGTGTTGAGCAATTAATTAAAGAAGCATTGAAAATTTTATAATGTTATTAGTAACTAAAATAAAAAATCTCCTAACAAAAAATCAATTAATTATTGGTTTTACTTTTTTTGTTTGTGGTAAAGTAATTGCGCAAAATCCACCTGATTCTACCGCATTACCTTTTCCTATTACAAACAACATCGATCCTACCCAAAGTACGAATCAAAATTTTGATTTAGGCGATCCTTCTTCCGTTAAACAAACTATTGTTTATGACCCAAAAACTGGTACTTATGTTTTCAAGGAAACAATTGGTGCAAGCGAATTAAATTATAGAAATCCTTCTATGATGACCATGGAAGAATATTTGGATTATGAACGAAAAAAATCCATGCAGAACAATTGGAAGGATAAAATTGATGAGCAAACGAAAGAAAATCAGTCTATTATTCCTCCAATTAAAATCCCTGGAAAGGTTTTTCAAAATATTTTTGGCTCAGATGAAATTTCAATTAAACCTCAAGGTTCAGTTGAATTAACGCTTGGAGTAAACTCTTCAAGATACGATAATCCAATTCTTCCGGTGAACCAACGTCGTGTAACAAGGATGGATTTTCAGCAACAAATGCAAATAAATTTAGTTGGTCAAATTGGTACTCGACTAAAACTAAATACAAGTTACAATACACAAGCCGCCTTTGATTTTGATAACATCAGTAATTTGGCATGGAATGGTGATGAAGATCAAATTTTGCAAAAAATTGAATTAGGAAATGTTAATTTACCTTTAAATACATCCTTAATTCAAGGTTCACAAACTCTTTTTGGTGTTAAAACTCAAATGCGTTTTGGTCGCTTAACAATTGATGGAGTTGCTGCTAGTTCCAAAGGAAAACGTCAAGAAATTAACATTGCTGGAAAAGCACAAGTTCAAAATTTTGAAATTACCGCCGACAACTATGAGGCGAATCGTCATTATTTCTTGAATCAATATTTTGTCGATGCGTATGATGTGGCAATGTCAGAATTACCAATCGTGAAATCTGAAATAAATATTACAAAAATTGAGGTTTGGTTGACAAATCGTGTTAATAATACCGAAAATACACGAAATATTTTGGCTTTTTCAGATTTAGGAGAAGCAAAGGTAGAAGATTTAGAAGGTGGACCAAGTATTACAACAAGTTCAAATTTACCAGATAATAATTCCAATAATTTATATTCTTGGTTGGCAAATCAGCCGCAAGTTCGTGGTTTTTCCTCTTCTGTTTCTGCTTTATCTGCCCAAAACATTAATCCAGGACCTTTCCAACAAGCTACTCATTACGAAAAAGTTGAAAATGCTCGAAAATTATCTGAGCAAGAGTTCAATTATAACCCACTTTTAGGTTTTATCTCACTAAATCAGCCATTGAATAATGATGAGGTTTTGGCCGTTTCTTATCAATATACGTACAAAGGTGAAACATATCAAGTTGGTGAATTTGCAACAGATGGTGTAGCTGGTCAAGAAGCTTTAATCTTGAAATTATTAAAACCAACCATCACAAAGCCAAAATTGAAAATTTGGGAATTGATGATGAAAAACGTTTATTCAATTGGTGCTTATCAATTAGATAAACAAGGCTTTAGATTAGATGTTTTGTACAATAATCCAGAAACTTCTTTGCCTGTTAACTTTTTCCCTTATGGAAATTTAGACAAAGTACAATTGGTTACCTTGGTTGAGATGGATAAGTTGAACATGAATAATCAGCCTTTTTCCGATGGACTTTTTGATTTTGCTCCAATTAACTTTGTTGGAAACCGAGCTGAAAATGGAGGAACTATCAACCCTAAAAACGGAAGAATTTATTTTTCAACGGCAGAGCCATTTGGTAAAACTTTATACAACAAAATGTTGGCTGAAGGAATTCCAGATATTACTGCGCAAAATATTGCATTTACTGAATTATACGATTCTACCAAAACAGCAGCACAACAAATTCCTTCTAAAAATAGATTTTTATTTAGAGGTCAATATGAATCTTCCGTTAGCTCAGATATACCTTTAAATGCATTAAATGTCCCGCAAGGAGCAGTTTCAGTTACTGCAGGAGGAGTGAAATTAACGGAAGGTACAGATTACACGGTTGATTACAACTTAGGAAGAGTAAAAATTCTTAATTCTGGAATTTTAGAATCTAATACACCAATAAAAATCTCAATTGAAAGTAACTCTGTTTTTGGTTTTCAAGCTAAATCATTGCTTGGAACTCATTTGAATTACCGTTTTGGGCAGGATTTTAATGTAGGAGCCACCTGGATGAGAATGATGGAACGTCCTGTTACTCAAAAAGTTGATATTGGAAGTGAACCATTCAAAAATAATATTTTAGGTTTAGATATCGCCTTCAAAAAAGATTTACCTTTTTTAACTAAATTGGTGGATTATTTACCTGTTATTTCAACCAGAGCGAAATCAAATATTTCCTTTACAGGCGAGGTTGCGCACTTAATTCCCGGTGTTCCAAGGGCGATCACGAAAGAAGGAATTTCTTATGTTGATGATTTTGAAGGAAGTCAAAGTACGATTGATTTAAGAACTGTAAGTGCTTGGAGATTAGCGTCCGTTCCGCAAGGTCAAGCTGATTTATTCCCGGAAGGAATGAAAAAAGATTTGTCTAATGGATTTAGACGTTCCAAAACTTCTTGGTATTTAATTGATTTATTGTTTTATCAAAATAACAACCTCACCCCTCAACACATTAAGCAAAATCCTGCCATGTTGTCGGATAGTCGTATGCGTTTGGTGCAACAACAAGATATTTTCCCAAACCTTCAACAACAAATCGGTACCTTCACAAATATTCCAATTTTAGAATTAGCATATTATCCGAAAGAGCGTGGAATGTATAACTACGATACAACCAATACCGTTGATAAATTTGGACAATTTACTAATCCTGAAAATCGTTGGGGAGGAATTCAACGTGCACTTTCAACGAATGATTTTGAACAAACAAATATTGAATTTATACAATTTTGGGTCCTAGATCCTTTCAATGAAGATGCAGAAAATGTAAATCCTGATGCTTCGCACAATGGAGGAGATTTGTATTTTAATCTTGGAAATATTTCTGAAGATGTTTTAAGTGATTCTCGTAAAAGTTTTGAAAATGGATTGCCACTTACGGCTCAATCTAGCACCGATAATCTTGATACAACAAACTGGGCAAGAGTTTCCACTCAACAAGTTGTTGTCAATGCATTTGACACAAATCCTGATTCAAGAATAAATCAAGATGTTGGATTGGATGGTTGGAACAACGAACAAGAGAAAGTTGCTTTTCAAAACTATGTTGCTTGGGTTCAAGCGCATCCAACTTTACAAGCAGATGTGAAAGCGAGAATGATTGCCGATCCTTCTAACGATGATTATACATTTTATAGAGATGATAATTACGATGCTGCAAGTGCTGATATTTTATTGAGATACAAAAAGTACAATGGTGTTGAAGGAAATTCATACACTACGGAAATGTCTGATACAGCAAATGCAGATTCTTATCCAACACAAGCATCTAATATGCCTGACAATGAGGACATCAATCAAGATAACAACTTGTCAGAATCTGAAAGCTATTTTCAGTACAAAGTCAGCATGCGTCCAAATGATTTAGAAGTTGGAAAGAATTACATCACAAATATTCAAACGTACAAAAATGGTACTAAAACTGAGCGTTGGATTCAATTCAAAGTTCCTTTGGCAGAGCCACAACGTGTAATTAACGGAATTACAGATTTTAGATCCATCCGTTTTATGCGTATGTTCTTGAAAGATTTTGACGAAGAAGTGGTGTTGCGTTTTGCACGATTAGAATTTATTCGTGGAGAGTGGAGAAGGTATTTCCAAGACTTGACTTCACCAGGAGAGGTAATTCAAACAGATCCAAATTTGACAACATTTAATATTGGTGCGGTAAATATTGAGGAAAACTCAGAACGTGAACCAATAAAATATGTGATTCCTCCAGGAATCGTGCGTGAAGTTGATCCTTCTCAGGTGCAACAACGTCAAATGAATGAACAAGCATTGTTACTTGAAGTGTGTGATTTGAAAGATGGTGATGCAAGAGCAGCATATAAAAACATTCAATTTGATGTTAGAACATACAAAAAGTTGAAATTATTTGTTCATGCAGAAGAATTTTCAAAAGCAAAACCATTAAATAATGAAGACGTAACCTTATTTGTTAGAATTGGAACTGATTTTACAGACAATTACTACGAATATGAAATGCCTTTGACAAAAACTGAATGGGGTGCGTCATTAGACACTGATATTTGGCCTCAAAGTAATTTTGTTGAAATAGATTTTGATGATCTTTTAAACTTAAAGAAGAAACGAAATAAAATTACTGAAGACCCAAATTCTAGTGTAACCAATTCTGTTGAATATGTGGATATCGACCCAAAAAATTTAAGACGTTTATTGAAAGTAAAAGGTAGTCCAAACTTACAGGGAATTCGTACGATCATGATTGGAATCCGAAATCCACGCAAAACGGATGAGAATCCTTGGGAAGATGATGGATTATCGAAATGTGGAATTTTTTGGGTAAATGAATTGTATTTATCTGATTTCCAAAATGGTGGAGGTAGTGCAGCTGTGGCAAGAATGCAAGTTCAAGCTGCTGATTTTGCAAATGTTTCTATGTCTGGAAGTTACAAAGGAATCAACTGGGGTTCCATCGAAAGTAGAGTGCAAGAAAGACAAAGAAATGAGCAATTAAACTTTGACTTTAATACAAACATGCAATTGGGTCAGTTTTTAGGCAAACGTGCAAAAATAACTTTGCCATTTTTCTACGGTTATTCAGTCGGTGTTGTAAATCCTGAATATGATCCTTTTAATCCGGATATTAAATTAAGTGAATATACTGATTTAGCTGAAAGAAGAAGACGTGCAAAATTAGGACAAGATTTAACTGAAAGACGATCTTACAACTTCACAAATGTGCGAAAAGAAAGAAAAGATGGAGCAAAAGCACATTTCTTCGATATTTCTAACTTCACTGCTAGTTACGCTTTCAGTGAAAACTTGCGTAAAGATTTCAACTTAGATTACGATCGTACAAAATTATGGACCGCAGGTCTTAATTACAATTATACTTTCAATGTAAAACCAATTGAACCTTTCAAAAAGGTGAAATTCATGCAAAAATCACCTTGGTGGGCGATCATAAAGGATATGAATTTGTACTTGGCGCCGAAAAATATTTCATTTACGAATGATGTGCAGAGAAGTTACAATGAGAGAAAAATTAGAAATAACCTTGCTCCAGATTATGAATTTGACCCAGTTTATGTAAAATCATTTTTCTGGAATAGAAAATATGCTTTGGCTTACGACATCACTAAAAACTTAAAATTTAGTTTTAATGCAACGAATAGAGGTCTCTTTGATGAGGCACAAGGCAAAGTAGATAGAAAATCTGCGCCAGAATCTTACCAAATTTTTAAAGATTCTATACGTAATCAAATGTCAACTTTTGGTAAAACTACTGATTATACGCATGATTACAGCTTCAGTTACAATGTTCCTTTTGATAAAATTCCAGTTTTAAATTGGATTACAGCAAATGCAAAATATAGCGGAACATACAACTGGCAGCGTGGTCCTTTAGGTCAAAGTGAATATGGAAACATCATTCAAAATAGCCGTGTCATCAATGTTAATGGTCAAATGAATTTTGTAAATCTTTATAATAAAGTTCCTTTCTTCAAGAAAGTATTGAGTGACGGAAAAGTTCAACGAGGTACTGCTGGCACTAAGAAAACCGATGATAAAACGGTCAAAAAACCTGTTGAAAAGCCTGAGTCTGAAATGACAGAAAAAGAGCTTCGAAGAAAAAAACGTGAGGAAAAAAGAGAAGAAAAACGCAAAAAGCGAGAAGAAATAGCAGCAAAAAAACGAAAAGGAAAGGTTCACCCTGTGGCTGGTTATTTAGCTCGCTTGGTAATGTCTGTTAGAAATGTTTCAGGAACTTATGTTCAAAATGATGGAACATTATTACCAGGATTTAATCAAGAAACACGATTCCTTGGCTTTTCAAATGGGTTCGAAGCTCCAATTGCAGGATTTAATTTCGGTAAACAAGGTTACGATATTTACGGCCGTGAAAATGGTTTCGACATTGCTCAAACGGCTGCATCTAATTCTTGGTTGGTACAAAATTCTGCCTTAAATCGTCAGCATGCCGTAACTCATTCTCAAAACATTTCAGGAAGAGCTACCCTTGAGCCAATGAAAGATTTAACCATTGAATTGAGTTTAAACAGAAATTATTCTTTGAATTCAGCTGATTTTTTCAGATGGAATGATGTGAATTCTCGTTTTGAGGCTCAAAGCAAAATGGAAACTGGTACTTTAACCTATTCAACAATTACAATTAATTCTGCTTTTGCTAAAATTGGGAAAGAATATGAGTCTGAAACTTTTGACAATTTAAGAGCTAATAGAGCGGGAACATCGCGCGTTCTTGGCTTATTAAATGAAAATTCTAGCGAATTAGCGAATGGATATTATTCTGGTTATGATGGTTCGCAACAAGAAGTTGTAATTGGAGCGTTTTTAACTTCATTTTCTGGAAAAGAAATTAATGAGAAAAACATTAATCCTTTTAGAAATATTCCTTTGCCAAATTGGACAATTAATTACAATGGTTTAACTAAGTTTGAAAAGGCAAAAAAATATGTTAAAAACTTCGTAATCAAACATGGATATACATCTACGGTTAGTGTTTCAGGTTTACAAACAAACTTAAATGCAAGTATTGATGCAAATGGAAATCCTGCTACACTTGATTTGAACAACAATTTCATCAGCGAAAGACAAATGCAGTCAATCACTCTTTCAGAACGTTTTTCACCTTTAATTGGAATTGACGCCACTTGGAATGTGAAAGGGCAAGGTTTGATTACTAAATTTGAAATCAAAAAAGATCGAAATGCAAATCTTTCACTGAGCAACAATCAGGTAACTGAAATTATGGGGAAAGAAATTGTAATTGGAACGGGTTACAAATTCTCTAAAGTTAAATTCAAGAAAATTAAAGCTTTAAATAAATTTCCACCGAGTGATATCAATTTAAGATTTGATTTTTCTTTTAGAGATAATTTAACTGTAGTTAGAAAAGTGGTTGAAAACACGAATCAAGCAACTGCTGGACAACGTGTTGTTTCCATCAAATCTTCTGCTGATTACAATATTGGACAAAATGTTACCATTCAATTGTATTACGATCAAGTAATCAATACTCCGAAAGTGCAAACATCGTACCCAACAGCTAATACAAGTGCTGGGTTGAGAATTCGATTAAACTTGGCAGGATTGTAAGATGGAAATTCGTGCGGCGCAAAAAGGTGATGAGTTTGGGATTTTTCGTTTGATTCAAGAATTGGCAAATTACGAAAAAGCTCCAGAGCAAGTTACTAATACAGCTGAAAATTTAGCAATAGATTTGTTTGATAAAGCTATTTGTGAAGCTATCGTCGCGGAAGTTGATTCTGAAATTGTGGGTTTTGCACTTTGGTACACTTCCTATTCAACCTGGAAAGGCGCCTGTTTGTATTTGGAAGATTTTTATGTTTTACCAAAATTCAGGGCTCAAAAAATTGGTAGTAAATTATTTGATGAAGTAGTTCAAATCGCTAAAAACAGAAAAGTAAAAAGAATGGATTGGCAAGTCTTGGAGTGGAACCAACTGGCCATCGATTTTTACACAAGAAAAAAAGCTATTCTTGACCCAGAATGGATAAATGGACGCCTGTTTTTTTAGTTTTTTGTGAAAATTATGTTAATTAGATTTATTCTACATTTTATGTAGAATAAAATTAATACCTTTGCCATCCAAATTATTCAAAATGAAAAAATTAGTATTATTATTTTTATTAACCATTGGTTTATCAGTTAGTTTATTTTCTCAAAATTCGATCAAAGAAAAAACAAGTGTAGAGATTGGAAAAATCTTGGATTTTAAAGTAAGTGTTTTAACAAGAAAAGACTTGTCAAATTCTAGTACTGATAAAAAATTAGTATTGGAAACAAAAAGTTTTGCTGCTGCTGACGTTAGGGTTGTTGAACTTTCAAAAAGTGAAGTGGAGGAAATTATTGCTACTATTGGGACATTAAATTCTGAATATTTAAGTAAAACTAGAACAAGTGCAATAGAAGTTTCTTACCTAACATCAAAAGGGTTTGAAGTTGGAGCATATTTTGAGTTGGTTGTTGAAAAAACTACTGCAACACCTACGACTAAAAAGGAAAAATACTACGTTGATACAAAAGAAAAGTATTACGAAGGAAAAATTGTAAACTCTGATCAAGCAGGAACTTTTATCTGGAAAGAAGTTCAATCGACCACAGTGAAAGAACCAACAGGAAAATGGGTGCCATTTGTAAGGTTAAATAATTCAACATCAAAAAACACAACAACAATTAGTGTGGATGAATTGAATGCCTTTGCAAAATTCTTGACAGAGAATAGTTCTAAATTATAATTTTAAATTCTTAAAATTTTCTTTTCAATTTATCGTTATTTAAGTAAATGATTAAAATGAAATTGCTTTTTTTACTTTTATTTTTTACTTCAACGATTTTTGCACAGCAAAACTTGAAAGATAGTGTTATTAGTACTCCTTGGGTCGCTGTGCATTATGGTGGAAATATTCCGCAAAAAGATTTAGCAAAAAAGTTTGGATATTTAAACCACTTAGGTTTTATTGCAGGATACAAAACGAATAAAAATTGGTTTTGGGGAGTAGAATCTAATTTTATTTTTGGCGATAAAATAAATGCGACAGGTCTCTTTGACGAATTAGTAGATTCAAATGGTAACATTTCTGATGTAAACGGAGATATTGCAAAAGTGCTTGTTTTGGCTAGAGGTTTCAACGCAAATTTGAGTATTGGAAAAGTTTTACCATATTTGAGTCTTACAAAAAATTCTGGTTTCTTTATTAATGGTGGACTCGGATTTTTAGCACATAAAATGAGAGTTGAAACACAAGACCACGTAGTTCCGCAAATTGAATTAGATTATCGAAAAGGCTATGATCGATTGGTTCAAGGAATAAATTTTCATCAATTCTTGGGATATGCTTTCATGTCGAATTCCTCTTTAATAAAATTTTACGGAGGATTTTATGCGCAACAAGGATTTACCAAGAATCAACGCACCATATTTTTTGATCAACCAAACATTCCCGTTTCCAAAGAAATAATGAAAGACTTTCAAATTGGATTTAGAGCAGGTTGGTTTATTCCCATTTACAAAAGAAAACCGAAAGATTTCTACTTCAATTAATTGATTTCAATGTTTTATACTCTTTCGATTCGAATTTTATTTCTTGTTTTTTGGCTTGCTCAATTTTTTAATCCAAAAGCGAAAAAATGGATAAAAGGTCGTCAAAATTGGAGAATAAATTTACCAAAAATTGATTCAAGTAAAGAAATAATTTGGTTTCATTGTGCTTCCTTAGGAGAATTTGACCAAGGTTTACCCTTGATGAATAAAATTCGAGCAGAAAAACCAGAAGTATTTATTCTCCTAACATTTTTTAGTCCTTCAGGTTTTGAAAATTATCATAAACGGCAGCATTCAGCTGATTTTGTTTCATATTTACCTTTAGACACCAAGTCAAACGCAAGAGATTTTATCAATCATTTCAAACCCAAAGAATTTTATATTGTAAAATACGAATTTTGGTGTAATTTTATTTTTGAAGCAAAACGTCAAGGGGTGAAAATGTATTCCATTTGTGCCATTTTCCGTACAAACCAACGTTTTTTCAAATGGTATGGTGGAATTTTCAGGAAAGCACTTCACTGTTTTGACCGTATTTTTGTACAGAATGATGAATCCATTGACTTGCTAAAAAAGATTAGTTATTCAAATGTCACAAAAGTTGGCGATATGCGTTTTGATCGCGTTTTGGAAAATAAGGCAGGACTTGTGAAGGATGAAATAATCGAACAGTTTTTAAATGGAGA
>CAZHLZ010000077.1:0-12421 GCA_964532475.1 uncultured Chitinophaga sp. | reverse complement strand
GTTTGATGGAGAAGGATCAATTGAGTGAGTTAGACAAAGAATTGCTTGAAAAACAAGAGTTACTTCAGAAGCTGCTGGAAGAAGTAATGGATGATGAACTTAAAGATTTGCTCAATAAGTTGGAAGAGTTAATGAAGAATCAGAATAAGGAACAATTGCAAGATAACTTGGAGAAGCTGGACATGAAGTCTGATGATATGAATAAGCAGTTAGATCGTAGCTTGGAGATGCTTAAAAAGATGCAAGTAAACGAGAAAATCGATGATGCTGTTAAAGAGTTGAAGGAATTAAGTAAAGAGCAAGAAGATCTTAAAAAGGCTGTTGAAGAGAATAAAATTGATGATAACAAAGCTGTTGAAAAGCAGGATGAAATTAACAAGAAGTTTGAGGAAATTCAAAAGGATTTAGATGAATTGCAAAAGTTAAATGAGGAACTAAAAAAACCTCTTGATTTGAATATGTCTGAAGATATTGAAAAGGAATTATCCGATGAGTTAAAGGAGGCGAAGGAAAATCTTGAAAAAAAGAAGGATAAAAAGGCGGGAGAAAATCAAGGGAATGGAGCAAAAAAGATGGAGCAAATGGCTCAACAATTGGAGGATTCTCAAAAGGAAGCTAATAAGAAACAAGATGAAGAAGACATAGATTTATTGCGTAATATTCTTGAAAGTTTAATGACTTTAAGTTTTACGCAAGAAGATGTACTTGGTGGTTTTGCTTCGGTTAAAGATAAGGATCCCTTTTACACCAAGCTTGGTAATCGTCAGCGTCGAATTGTTGATGATACAAAAATTGTAGAAGATAGCTTGAATGCGATTGCTCAAAGACAGCCTAAAATAGCCTCTTTTATTAATAAAGAGTTGAATGACATTAATCTTAATTTCAAATACGGTTTAGAGAATATTGATGAACATAAACGTAAAGATTTGGGCAATAATCTGCAGTACGTTATGACTTCTTATAATAATTTGGCCTTGATGTTAAATGAGAGTTTGCAACAGATGCAACAGCAAATGCAACAGCAAATGGCGGGAAGTGGAAGTTGTGATAAGCCAGGCGGGAAGGGTAAAAAACCTAAAGATGGTGAAGGTGAGGACATGAAGGAGACGCTTAAGAAGCAATTAGAGAAGATGCAAAAAGGTCCAAATCCTGGCGGGAATAAACCTGGAGATAAAGAAGGGCAAGGAATGATGGGTCTTGGAAATAAAGAAATTGCTAAAATGGCGGCTCAACAAACAGCTATTCGTCAGAAGTTAGAGCAAATGCGTAATGAGATGAATAAAGAAGGTAAAGGTGCTGGAAACAAATTAAACCCGCTCATTAATGAACTTGAAAAGCAAGAGAAAGACTTAATCAATCAGCGTTTTTCTAAGGAGATGATTACACGACAAAAGGATATTTTAACAAGGTTATTAGAGTCTGAAAAGGCTTTATTAGAAAGAGGTTTTGAAGATAAGCGTGAAAGTAAAATTGGAAAAAATGTTTTTTTAAGTAACCAAAAACGAATTGATGAGTATAATAATCAAAAATTAAAACAAATTGAGTTGTTACGTTCCGTGGACCCTGTGTTTAGAAAGTATTACAAGGATAAGGCAAACGATTATTTTAATTTTGTTAAATAACGCACACAAAATTTGTTGTATATGATTGTTAATGCTTCCTTATTAGACAAAATAACTATTTCATCTGAGTTGAAAAACTTGGTTCACGTTGAGTCCTTAATTGATAAAATATGTGAGCAAAAGGTAGTTGATGAGGATATGTATGGTAATATCCTGATTGCTGTTACGGAAGCAGTGAACAATGCTATTATTCATGGTAATTGTTTTGACAACAATTTACAAGTTGAAATTTCTGTATTTGAGGGTGATAAGGAATTAATTTTTAAAGTTGTTGATATGGGTAAAGGTTTTGATTTTTCTAACCTACCCGACCCTACCGCTCCTGAGAATATTGAAAAAGAAAATGGTCGTGGCATTTTTTTAATAAGAAACCTTGCCGATGAATGTGATTTTGATGAACCAGGTAACTCTATTAATATGCATTTTTCACTATGATTTATTTTATTGAAAACGATAAAAAAGTCAAAATTGCTAAGCGTGTTGCGAAAGATGAAGTAAAGTTCCTCTGTGAAAATGAAGGTTTTGTAGTTGGTGACTTGAATGTTGTTTTTTGTTCAGATTCCTTTTTGTTGGAAATTAATAAAATTCATTTGAACCATGATTACTTTACAGACATTATAACCTTTGATTTTTGTGAAGGTGAGACAATTAATGGTGAACTTTATATTAGTGTTGACCGTATTGAGGACAATGTTAAAGTTTTGAACATTCCTTTTGATGTAGAATTGAAGAGGATTATTTTTCATGGTGTTTTGCATTTGTGTGGTTTTAAGGATAAATCTAGTTCTGATAAGATTCAGATGACCTCTAAAGAAGATTATTATTTGAAACATTTTAAATATATTTAATTGTTTCACGTGGAACAACAATATGTTCCACGTGAAACATCCGAAAGTTATGTTAGATAAATACGATGTGATTGTTGTTGGTGCAGGTCATGCTGGTTGTGAGGCCGCAAATGCTGCTGCTAAAATGGGTTCTTCTGTTTTGTTGATTACAATGAACATGAATACCATTGCCCAGATGAGTTGTAATCCTGCAATGGGTGGTGTGGCAAAAGGACAAATTGTTCGTGAGATTGATGCCCTTGGTGGTGGTTCTGGAATTGTGTCCGATAAAAGTGCTATCCAGTTTCGAATGTTGAATTTGAGTAAGGGTCCTGCCATGTGGTCACCACGTACTCAGAATGATCGTATGAAATTTTCTGAGGAATGGCGATTGTTGTTGGAGCAAAACCCAAAGGTTGATTTTTGGCAAGATTCTGTCGTTGATGTGTTGGTTAACAATGGAGTTGCTGAAGGTGTTGAAACTTCTATGGGTATTAAGATTTATTCCAAAGCTGTTGTATTGACTAATGGTACCTTCTTAAATGGTTTGATTCATTTGGGTGAAAAGCAGTTTGGTGGTGGTCGTGCTGCTGAAAAAGCTTCTTATGGTATTACAGAAAATCTTATCAAATTAGGATTTGTTGCAGGTAGGATGAAAACAGGTACTCCTCCTCGTATTGATGGACGTTCCTTAGATTATGCAAAAATGGAATTGCAGGATGGTGATAATCGTCCTGGGAAGTTTTCTTTTGGTGACACTTCTGTCCTAGCCTATCAGCGACCTTGTCATATTACATATACAAATGAAATTACTCATGATATCTTAAAAACTGGTTTTGATCGTTCACCTATGTTTAACGGTACAATCAAAAGTACTGGGCCCCGTTATTGTCCAAGTATTGAAGATAAGATTAATCGTTTTGCTGAACGTGATCGTCATCAGTTGTTTGTTGAACCTGAAGGTTGGAATACGATTGAAATTTATGTCAATGGATTTTCAACTTCTTTACCGGAAGATGTTCAGTTAAAAGCATTACATTCAATTGTTGGATTCGAAAAGGCAAAAATGTTTCGTCCAGGTTATGCCATTGAATATGATTACTTCCCTCCTACTCAGTTGAAACACACTTTGGAGACTAAACTTGTTCAAGGATTATATTTTGCAGGGCAGATTAATGGTACAACTGGATATGAGGAAGCTGCGTGTCAAGGTTTGATGGCAGGAATTAATGCGCATTTGCAAGTGAATGATAAAGTTCCATTTATTCTATCTCGCAGTGATGCTTACATTGGTGTTTTGATTGATGATTTAATTACGAAGGGTACAGAAGAACCTTACAGGATGTTTACTAGTCGTGCTGAATATCGAATTTTGTTACGTCAAGACAATGCGGATGTACGATTAACTCCTCTTGCTCATGCAATTGGTTTACAGGATGACCTGGCTTTAGAAAAGGTAAATGCAAAGATTAATGGTGTTAATAATTTATTGTCAAGTTTGAAAAGTATTGGTGTTACTCCAAAAGATGCTAATCCTATTTTGGAAGAATTAGATTCTACTTTATTAGTTCAACAAGTTAAACTTCAATCCTTATTATTAAGACCTCAAGTTAATCTCGCTAATATATGTCAAATGAATGCGGAAATTAAAGAGTTAGTTGATAATAGTTTTTTAGTTCATGAAGATATTCCTCAGCAAGCTGAAATTCTCGTTAAGTATGAGGGTTATATTTCTCGTGAAGAAGAATTGGCAAAAAAGTTGAGTAAAATGGATTCTTTAGTAATTCCTGATGATATTGATTATGCAATCATGGGGAGTTTGAGTTTGGAGGCTCGTCAAAAATTAAAGCTAGTGCAACCAAAAACGATTGGTCAAGCTAGTCGTATCAGTGGAATTTCACCTAGTGATATTTCTGTTTTATTAATTTATTTAGGTAAATAGTTTCACGTGGAACAAAATAATATACAAAATTGTCCTCTTTGTGGACACCATGAATTTGATCATTTTATGTCCCTAAAAGACAATATGATTACAAAAGAAGATTTTAATATTGTTTCATGTAAGTCATGTGGCTTTCATTTTACAAATCCTATTCCTTCTATTGATGATATTGGCAGATACTACAAAAGTGAAGATTACATTTCGCATTCTTCGAGTAAAAAAGGATTCATTAATTCAATTTATAATCGAGTTCGTAATTATACTTTAAAACAAAAGGTAAAATTAGTTAGTGATTTTTCAACTGGTAAAAATTTGCTCGATGTTGGTTCTGGTACTGGTCATTTTTTAAATCAAGCAAAACTAAATGGATTTTCTGTTCAAGGTTTAGAACCAGATAGTGATGCTGTTGGATTTGCCAAACAGAATTTTAGTCTTGATTTAGATCCTTTAGCTTCTCTTTATACTATTGAAGCTAATAGTAAAGATGTTATTACCATGTGGCATGTACTGGAACATGTGTACAATTTAGAAAAAGATTTTTCCCAATTGGTTCATGTACTTAAACCGAATGCTTGTTTGGTAATTGCTGTTCCTAATATGGAATCGTATGATGCTAAGTATTATAGGGAGTTGTGGGCTGCTTATGATGTGCCTCGTCATTTGTATCATTTTAGAAAAAAAGACATTAGTTATTTGGCTGAAAAACATAATTGTAAATTAGTTGATGTTAAACCGATGAAATTTGATTCGTTTTATGTTTCCATGCTTTCTGAGAAATATAAAGGAGGAAATATTTTGAAAGCTTTTATTGTTGGCTTGAAATCAAATGTGCGTGCAGCTAAAGGAGGAGAATATTCTTCGCAAATATACATTTTGCGTAAAAACTAAATATTTAGTTGGTTTTTCTAACTTGTTTTTGCAAATTATAGTTTTTATTTTGATTTTTATGCATTTTCTTTGGTTTGAATAGGGGTTTATATTAAAATTTTGAGAAAATGGTTTAAATAAAGTGAAATTTCTAACTAGATTCTCTAGTTTTGCTTGATTTGTGTTAATAATTTAACTATTTGTTTAAAAACCTTTTTTCCATATCTTTTCAGAACTTTCAAGGTATTCTGGTAAAGCTGCTGATCCATACCAATTAAATAATTCTATTTCTAAAATTTTTTCTGAAATTGCCAAATCGTCTTTTAAAATTTCTTTTGCTTCTTCAAGTGAATTCGTGTTTAAAATAAAAATTCCTCTGTAGTTTTTTTCATTTTTTACTAAAGGACCAGCCACAATCATTTTTCCCTCTTTTACTTGATATTTTATGTTGTTCATGTGACTTGTAAAACAGCTATCTAAATACTTTGAATCAGAATTGAGGTTCGTACCTGTCTTTAAAATGACTAGGACATATTGTTTCATTCCATATTCGTCAGAGCCTAATTTTTTGGCTAAAATTGAATCGTAAATAGGGTTTTCATGTTGTGCATGGCTAGAAGCTGCTGCTAAAATAAATATAAAAAGAAGTTTAATTTTTTTCATATCGTGTTGATTTATAAATTTTTATTGCTTTTTTTGATCTTAATGCTGTAATGGTTTTTTCTTAATCATTCCACCTTTGGTGTCTTTTATGCTGTTCATTACCACAAAAGCTTTTGGTTCTATTTTTTCAATTTCCGTTTGTAATTTACCCAATTCCAAGCGAGTTACAACGGTGAAAATGATATCAATTTCCTTACTTTCTCCACTTTTTCCGTAACCATTTTTACCATGATAAACCGTCACTCCGCGACCCATAGTTTCAATAATCATTTTTCGAATATCTTTGGTATGTGTCGCGATGATTGTTACGCCAACGTATTCATCAATTCCATCAACAACAAAATCCAATGTTTTAGATGCTGCTAAATAAGTAATCATGGAGTACATAGCAATTTCTATTGTGAGGAAATAGGCTGCGGCCGAAAATATTACGATGTTTATTATTACAATAATATCACCAATTGTTGTTCCTAGTTTTCTGCTCAAAAAGATGGCTAAAACTTCCGTTCCATCAATAACTGCACCTCCTCTCACGCTTAGACCAATTCCTGCTCCAAGAAAAAACCCACCAAATATGGCCACTAAGAGGTTATCATTAGTTACATTGGGAAAAGTTACCAGTGCGAGTACTAAAGATAATCCTGTTATTGCTAAGGCTGTTTTAAATGCAAACTGTTTACCTAAGATTTTGTATGCGAGTAATACAAATGGAGCATTTATTAGTACAATTAACCATGCAAGGGGTATTTTAGTAAGATGAGAAATCAATAAAGAGATACCTGTTGCGCCGCCATCTATGAAATGGTTTGTTAGTAGAAAGCCTTTAAAACCAAATGCTGCAGCGAAAATTCCTAAAGAAATTAGAATAAAATCTTTGATGTTTCTTTTTGCAATAATTTTTAATTCTCGATAACCTTTTGCTAACACATAATTGGAGTACCTCTTATTTTTTGGTCCTTTTTTATGGGCTAGGATTGTGGAAATAATGATTTTTTGCCAGAATGGATTCATAATTTTTATTTGTACCAAAATAGCAATAAATTTAAAAAGGAGAGCTATTAACCCTCCTTTTTAACAATTATTAGAATAAATTTTTTAACTAATTGTTTAGTTTTATTTACTTACATTTAAGCAAGACATCTCTTCTGGACGATCAGCTCCCCATGTTGGAATTGTTGCATAAGTTCCAGCACCCTTGTATGTATAACTTGCGTAAACCGCTGTTCTATAGCATTTTCCATCAACACCTTTGTAAGAAACCCATAATTCGTGGTACTCATAATTTGGAATCCCAAATTCATTTTTACTTACATAAGGTTCTTTCGTTAAGGTAACTGCTTTTACAGTTGAAGCTACTGCTGCCATTCCAGCATTTTCTTTTAAGTAGTTTGCAAATTCAGCTCCTTTAACGTATGCTTTTGCACCTTCTTCAAGTTTTGGATTAGAAGTAACCGCTTTAGGTAAAAATACTTTAGCAATTTTGTCTGCGTAGATTTTTTCCTCGTATTTTTTGAAAGCACCACTGCTGATGTATGTTTCTAAATCTGTTTTAACTTTAGTTACATTTTTTGTTCCTTCAGCTAATGCAGCTTTTGCATCCGCGCTTAAATCTAAACAGAAGTCAGCTTCAATTTATTTCAAAAAAGCTAAGTATTTTGTACAAATCTCAATCACTTTTGTTGGTTCTGCAGCACCATTTTTAGTGTTGTAGTCAGTGATTTCTTTTGTAACATTTTCTTTTGATGCCCAAATTGCATATTGATTTCCGTTTTTCAAACAAGTTTGAAGATTGTTTAAAGCAGATTGTGTTTCAATGTCTTTGTAACCAACAAGTTGCGCTGTCAATTTATCGTATTCAGCTTTGTAAGCTAAGAAATCAGCATGAGTTTTTTCTGAAGAATTGTAAGCTCTACAATAACATTTCACAGCTCCGTAGTTTCCAGTTCCGTAATTTTCTACTGAAGGCATGGTGTAATCAATCGATGCTTTGAAATCATTTTTGAAAATTTTCTCCAATTTCGTTACTTCGTTATAAACAGCTAATTCTTTGTCAGCTCTTTCTTTTACTGGCGTATAACGATCGTAATATTTTTCACTTTTCGCTTTTGGCTCCAATTGTTTCACGTAACCCAATTCTCTTTCTGTTTCAGTAATTAGTTTTGAAACAAGATCGTAATCAACACTCGATTTTTTGTATTCTGCCTCTAATTTTTCTAGGTTTTCGACTGCAATTCGTCGGTGAGAAACTGCACTTGGATCGTCAGAAACCATCGTGAATAAACCACTTGGGTCTTTTCCAAAGTTTATGTCTTGTGTCCCGTTCCCAGTGTTAATTTTAATTTGTGGTTTTTGAATTTTTATCTGTGCATTTACGTTTAAGGAAATAAATGTCAAGCCTAAAAATGCAATTCCACTTAATGATCTGTTTTTCATTGTTTATGGTTTTGTATTTAAAGTAACAAAGTTAGGAAATTTAAATCAATGATGCTTTTTTTAACATATTATTAATTTGTAAGTATGTTTTCTAAAAAGTTAAAACTACGTCTTTTTGTCATGTTTATTTACCTTGGTATAATTTTGGTCAAAGAAGTATTTATGGGAAAAAAAAATAACAACATTTCATGGGCTTGGGCTTTTAAAGAATTCATTTGGCCAAGAAAAAAAATTATCGGAATTGGTTTACTGTTGATTCTAATCCGCAGTGCGGCTGGTTTTGTATTACCAATGTCCACTGAAATTTTAATTGATGAAATCGTTCCAAAATCGGATTTTGATTCCATGAAAATTTTATTATTGGTGGTGTGTGCTGCTATTTTTATTCAAGCATTAACTTCTTACGTACTTACAAAATTGTTGAGCGTTGAAGCACAATTACTTATTTCTCAATTGAGAACAAAGGTGCAACGTAAATTGTTGACTTTACCAATTGGTTTTTTTGATAATAATAAATCTGGAGCTTTGGTTTCACGTGTAATGACAGACGTGGAAGGCGTTAGAAATATCGTTGGAACAGGTTTAGTGCAATTGATTGGAGGTACAATTACGGCAGTTGTATCATTAGTTTTATTGTTGAAAATCAATGCATTAATGACAGTTTTTGTGTTGGTTCCAGTGTTGATTTTCGCCTTCATAGCCTTAAAAGCATTTGCATATATTCGTCCAATTTTCAGAACAAGGGGTGTTATAAACGCTGAAGTAACTGGACGTTTGACAGAAACGATGAACGGAATTCGTGTGATCAAAGGTTTTAATGCTGAAAATCAGGAAAATAAAGTTTTTGAGAGTGGGGTAGAGCGCTTATTTCAAAATGTGAAGAAAAGTTTAACATCTACTTCCTTGATTACTAGTGCTTCAACTTTCTTGCTTGGTCTGGCATCCACAGGAATTATGGGAATTGGTGGTTACTTTATGATGAATCACACCATGACAAACGGAGAATTTATTCAGTTTACTGTTTTATTAGGATTTATGGTTGCACCGATTATACAAATGAGTAACATTGGAAGTCAATTGACGGAAGCGATGGCTGGTTTGGATCGTACGCAAGAATTAATGAATATGACGGAGGAAAACAATCCAGAAGTACGCACAGAAATGGTCACTGACATCAGAGGAAATATCGTTTTTGATGATGTTTCATTTGCTTATGAAGAAAACAAAGAAGTCTTGCACAACATTTCATTTTCAGCTCCAGCGGGAAGCGTTACGGCCTTAGTTGGTTCTTCCGGTTCTGGGAAATCGACAATCGCTGGGCTTGCAGCTACGTTTTTAAACCCTGTAGCAGGAAAAATCACTTTGGATGATAAAGACCTTAGTAAAATCAATTTAAGCTCTTACAGACAATATTTGGGCGTTGTTTTGCAAGATGATTTCTTGTACGAAGGAACTATTCGAGAAAATATTTTGTTTCCAAGACCAAATGCAACGGAAGAAGAATTGCGCAAAGCAGTCGAAGGAGCTTACGTAAACGAATTTACCGATCGCTTTGAATTAGGTTTAGATACCGTAATTGGCGAACGTGGAGTGAAACTTTCTGGTGGACAACGTCAGCGAATTTCGATTGCACGAGCATTATTGGCAGATCCAAAAATCATCATTTTAGATGAAGCAACTTCTAACCTGGATACTGAAAGTGAATCTTTCATCCAAAAAAGTTTGCAAGTGTTAATGAAAGACAGAACAACCTTCGTAATTGCTCACCGTTTGAGTACCATCCAACAAGCAGATCAAATTTTGGTCATCGAAGAAGGAAATATTGTGGAACGTGGAAAACACGATGAACTAATTGCTTCAAAAGGAAGGTATTACGAATTGTTTACGTATCAGAGTAGGATTTAACGGCTATTAGCGTGCTTATTTGATTAGTAGTGTAGTTTTTTATTTAATAATACACAATTCTCAAAAATGTCTTTATGGCGATTTGAGGCGATTTGGTTTATTAGTCTTTGACCCAAAAGTTTCCATCATTATTTTTAAATGCAATGACACCTTTGTTATTTGTGTAATAGCATTTAATTGTTTGTTTTATGTCTGTATTTGTTAATTGTTTTTCGTAATAGTAAACATTATGAAAAGTTTTATTATTAATTACAATGCTATCTGAAAAATTGTATTTAACTGCGCCACCGTATGGGTTTATTGAATCTAAATCGTATGGTCTTTTTGGATTAAAATAAAAACCCGATGTCACAAAATCATTGTTTGTATTATTCGAATAAGTTCCAGTAGCAAATAAAATGTTAAGGTCAACATTGTTGTCGGGTTTTGCTAAAAGTGAAAGTAAGAAGGAATAGTTTGGAAAATAATTATTCTGACATTTATATTGTATTTGCAACATTTCTCCCGACCTCTGGTCTGATTCTAAATGCGTTGTTAAATCATAAATTGAGTCAGCCTTAAAGACTAATTGATTATTAAGTGAATCTGAAAACTGAATTGTTTTACTACTATAATAAAAATTAAATAATGATTTGTCTTGTGAAGATAAGTAATAGGAAACAGGAAGCCACTTTTCATTACTACTATTGTTTTTGTCGACTTCTGTTTTTTTGCAGCTAAAACAGCTTAGGATCAGAATTGTCGATAAGAATGAAATTTGTTTAATTTGTCGTTTCATAATCTTGTAAAAATTATTGGTAACGTTTGGGCGCTTGGCGAAGAAGCGGATTTAAAGTTAATACTTTTTGCTAAATATAAACTAAAGTAATACGATTTTCGTATTTAGGGACAATAAATCTCGGCTCTTGTGCTAGATGTGTTTTAGAGACTGATTTTTATTGTTTCTTAATTTAGTCTCCAATAATATTATTACCTAAAATATCATCAAACCACCATCCAGCTTCCATTCTTATATAATTAGATGTATCGCTTAGAAGTTGTTTTACTGCAAAAGATTCGAATTCGGTACATCCTGAACAAGTATAAATAGTATCAGTTTTGCTCTTGTTTTTTTTGATTTGATTCAACTCAGTTTTATTGAGTTTGATCATTCCTTCTTTAGCCAATTTTTCACAGGATATCGTTGCTAAATAAAATGTACCCGGCTTTTGACTATACAAGCCTTCTTTCAGTTTTATGTATTTTTTATCTTTAATGATTTTTGAAAATTCTTTTACTAATACAGTTCCATCACCAGCTTCACCACATTTAAAGCCAATTTCATCATAATTATTTGGATTTAATTCTAGAGGTGAAACTATTTCAATATTAGAAAATTTGGCTGTTTTTGGTTTAGAAGTACAGCTAAATATGGCTAAGGCAATGGTTAAGATGATTAGAATAGATTTCATTTCATTTCTTTTATTTCTGTTCCTATGATATCCTCGTTTAGCACAGTTGCCACTAACGGTTTGCTGCCAGGCGCTCGGCCGACTCTCGATTCTGTTTATTCAAAAATACTAATTTTTCTTTTAAGCACCAAAACTTTCCTATGAAAAACTGTGGCGGTGGCGCTTGAGGCGATGTTAGCGCGCGTTTCTTTATTCATATCTTCTATAAATAAATGTTCGATTATAATAAATAAAGTGTAATTCGGTCTCGTTCAATTCTGTAACGAAATAGGTATAATTAGTCAATGGTAAAGGTAAATTGCTATATTTCTGATAAAAATTAATATTGAAAGTGGAGTCATTTGATGAATATATTTCACAAGTTCCAGAATCAATTACACCTGTCCATTTTCGATCAGTATTTGCACCTTGGCAATGGTAATAATTCAGATTCAAAGAAAATCTTAAAGTGTCGTATGAGTATACAATGGTGTCCTTTTGCGCACCACGTCCATCGATAAATTCATTTTGTCTTACCCAAAAGCCTGTTAATTTTTCCTCATAATTCTTCTTCAATGAGTCAATGGCAGATTGAGTAAAAACAAAATTTGTTGTTATTAAAACTACAATTGAGATAATTTTATTTATTATCATTCGGTTGTTCTTAAAATGTGTGCTAACTATTTAGCGTTTTATTCCTTGTTTTTACACACAAATTTAGCAAAAATACGA
>CAZHLZ010000076.1:0-12422 GCA_964532475.1 uncultured Chitinophaga sp. | reverse complement strand
CTTCCACCTCTTCAATAACCACCACTTTTCCATCTGCTGGACACATCACATCAAAATCATCGTATTTACAAGTGATATTTGGTACTCTAAAAAATTGAACAACCAAATACATCATAGTTAATTCGCCAAGAATCAACAAGATATAAAGCCATAACCAAGAGGTAAAGTGGTACAAAAATTCATTTCCTACATGAACTAAGCCCAAAAGAATAAAAGCAATAAAAATAATAAGGTAACCTTCTCTGTGTAATTTCATAAATTAAATTTGACCACAAAGGTAAAATAAAATAAGATTAATTTAGGAAATTCAGGCAAATTCTGGTTCTAAAATAGCAAATCGTAGAAAATCACCCAACAAAAGAAAAATGGAACGGTGAAAAAAGTAGCATCAAATCGATCTAATATACCACCATGTCCTGGTAAAATTGTACCGGAATCTTTAATTTTTAAATTTCGTTTCATCAATGATTCTAGTAAGTCACCTAAGATTGCGCTTGGAGCAACAAAAAGTGCCGCTATCAGCCAGAAATAAAGATTCTCTGACTCATTCATTTGACCAATCAGAAATGCGACTAAAAAAGTAAAAAGAACTCCTCCAATTGTACCTTCCCACGTTTTTTTCGGAGAAATCCGTTCAATTAACTTTGTTTTTCCAAAATAGCGACCAGACAAATAGGCGAAAGTGTCATTTGTCCAAATCAATAAAAACATTCCAATTAAAACTGGGAAAGTATGACTTGACATAAAAAGCAAAGCCAAAATCAAGGAGAAAGGCAGCAATAAATAAATAAATCCAAAAACCCCAATTGCAATGTTATATAAAGCAAAATCTTCCTTTCTCCACAATTCAACAATCATGAAAAGAAATAAAATTGGAAAAAATAGAAATAAGAAGGCAAAATTTAACTTGAAAAATAAACAAAGAATAAGTAAAACGTAAAGCCCAATGTTTAATGCAAGAAAACTTACCTTGTCAAGGTTTATCTGATCGTGTTCTTTGAATAAATTAACGTATTCAAAGATTCCTGCGACAAAAAACAAGGTGAAAACACCAATTGCCGCGTAAACGTTAAACCAGATTGAACAAATGATTGCTGAAACAAATAAAAAACCCGTTATTGCCCTTAAAACTAAATTATTCATTTTATTTCAATATGCTATTTGCCAATTCCAAATACTTTTTGGGAATACGTAAGATTATTTTTCCAGAGCTTGATTGCTTTGAAATCTGATGATCTATTTCATAAACTGGAATTTTATATTTTTCCAATTTCAGCTTTGTTTCCTTAGCCAAATCACTATCAAGCGTACGAAGTATTTCTACAAAATCACGCGCGTTGTGTCCTTTTGAGTAAGATTTAAATAGATTCTTCAGGTTTCTCCACAATCCCATTGTCGTCAGTTTTTGGTTCTACTTCTGTTCCTTCTGTAGTTGTGGTGTTTTCTTGAGTTTCAGAGACCATTTCTTCCGAAGTCCATTCTCTTTTTCCAAAAATCAATTCTAAATCTTCTTTAAAAATAACTTCTTTTTCAAGTAATTTTTCAGCTAAAGCAGTCAATTTATCTTTATTGTCAGTTAAAATTTGTAAAGCTCTTTGGTACTGAGTTTCGATGATGATACTCACTTCTTCATCAATGATTTTCGCTGTTTCCTCTGAATAAGGCTTATTAAACGATTCTCGGCCTTGCGAATCATAGTAAGAACGATTTCCAATTCGTTTGTTCAAACCGTAAATGCTTACAATCGCATAGGCTTGTTTCGTAACTTTTTCTAAATCACTTAATGCACCTGTAGAAATTTTACCAAAAATTAATTCTTCAGCTGCTCTACCTCCCAAAGCAGAACACATTTCGTCTAAAATTTGCTCTGTTGTGGTAATACTTCTTTCTTCTGGCAAATACCATGCTGCACCAAGTGATTGACCACGAGGAACGATGGTTACTTTCACCAAAGGCGAAGCATGTTCTAACAACCAAGAAGTTGTTGCGTGACCAGCCTCATGAAAAGCAATAGAACGTTTTTCTTGTTTTGTAATAATTTTATTTTTCTTTTCTAATCCACCAACAATTCTGTCAACTGCATCTAAAAAATCTTGTTTTTCTACTTGAGTTTTTCCATGTCTTGCGGCAATTAAAGCTGCCTCATTACATAAATTAGCAATGTCTGCACCAGAAAAACCAGGAGTTTGTTTAGATAAGAATTCAATATCCATATCTTTTTCCAATTTCAAAGGCTTTAAATGTACTTTGAAAATTTCTTTTCGTTCATTGATATCTGGCATATCAACGTAGATTTGTCGATCAAAACGACCTGCACGCATCAAAGCGCTATCCAATACATCAGCACGGTTGGTTGCAGCTAAAATGATTACTCCGGAATTAGTTCCAAAACCATCCATTTCAGTTAACAATTGATTTAATGTGTTTTCGCGCTCATCATTAGCTCCCATTCCATTTCCTTTTGATCTCGCACGACCAATCGCATCAATTTCATCAATAAAAATAATGGCTGGAGCTTTTTCTTTCGCTTGTTTGAATAAATCTCTCACACGAGAAGCACCAACACCAACAAACATTTCAACGAAATCAGAACCAGAAAGCGAGAAAAATGGAACTTTAGCTTCACCAGCAACTGCTTTTGCAAGTAAAGTTTTCCCTGTTCCCGGAGGCCCTACAAGTAAGGCTCCTTTTGGAATTTTAGCACCTAATTCAGTATATTTTTTAGAATTTTTTAAAAACTCTACAATTTCTTGAATTTCCTCTTTTGCACCAGTTAATCCTGCAACATCAGCGAAAGTAACGTTTGTTGTTTTACCTTTTTCGTAAACTTGTGCACGAGATTTTCCTATGTTAAAAATTTGACCGCCAGGTCCTCCGCCACCGCCAGTCATTCTGCGCATTACGAACATCCAAATAACAATCAAAATCAGGATTGGTAAAATAAAACTGATGATATTCCCTAAATAGTTTACCTCTTCCGTTGGAATGTGCTCAATTTCATTTTTACCAGATGCTTTCAAAAACTCATTCGTTTTATCTAACCTATCAAGGAAATTTCCTGCATCAGATACATCTAACTGAAAAACAGGGTTTTTACTTCCCATTTTTGATTTAGAACTTGATTTTAATGCTGTTTTGAGTGGTTCAAATTGTTTATCCTTCGATTCTTCCACAAATTTTCGCCCATCTTCAGTTAATTTGAAATCAACTCTAACACGATTCACTAATTTTACTTCATTCACATAACTAGAATCAGCCAAAGCAAAAAATGTAGATTGATATTTTATCTTAACAGATCCAGCACCACTGGTGTATAAAGAAAATGCTACTAATGAAATAGCAATAACTGCATAAATCCAATAAACGGAAAAAGGATTTTTCTTTTTTTCTTGATTATCTTCGCTCATTTGTATTTTTTTTAATCAATGTTTGGAATGTCTATACGAATTGCATCTGCCCACAATCCTTCTAAATCATAGAAAGAACGTGCATCTTTATAAAAAATATGCGCAACAACATTTACATAATCCAATAAAATCCACTCAGAATTTGTTTTTCCCTCCACATGCCATGGTCTTTCTTGCAACTCTTTACGAGTAAAACGTGTCACAGCTGAATTAATACCATCCACTTGTACTGTTGATTCACCTGAACAAATCACAAAAAAGTCACAAACCGCAGCGTGAATTTCTCTTAAATCTAAAACAACAATATCCTTTGCTTTATTATCCTGCATCCCTTCGACAATTGCCTTATAAAGGACTTCAGAATCTATATCTTTTTTTACTTTATACATCTATTTTTATTTCACTTTTAAATAGTTTTACAAAACTAATTTAATTTTTAATTTTACAATCATTTTTTCATGTAATCTTAACAAATTTTCTCAATGATTGGCAGAAAAATCATTTACAAAGATACACTTACTTCAACAAACAATTATGTTGCCAATAAAGTTTTATTGGGTGAAATGGAACATGGTTCGGTTATTTTGGCAGGAAATCAAACGGAAGGAAAAGGTCAAAGAGCCTCAAAATGGGACTCAGAGCCCTATAAAAACATAAGTTTAAGCTTATTTTTAGAATATGCCAATTTGTCTGTAAATCGAATTCCGAGCGTCAACCAATTTATTTCACTTGCTTGTTGCGATTTTCTAAGAGAATTTCATCCAGATTTTAAGATAAAATGGCCAAATGATCTTGTCTTTGGAAATAAAAAAATAGCAGGAATTTTGGTTGAATCTCAATTAGATAAATTCAACATCAAATATAGTATTATTGGAATTGGAATAAACGTTAATCAACTAGAATTTGGTGATTATAATGCCTGTAGCTTAAAATCCATCTTAGAAAAAGATTTTTCGATTCAAGACTTGAGTTTTTCCTTGATAGAGAGACTAAATTTACGCTATCAACAATTCTCCAGTTTTCAATTTGATAAGTTAAAAATGGATTATCTACAAAACCTCTGGCTCTTCGATGTAGAAGCTAATTTTTATTCGGTAAAAGATGAAAGTAACTTTCGAGGAAGCATTAAAGATGTTGATGAAAATGGAAATTTAGTTGTTTTCAACAGTGATTCGGACCAAATTCAAATTTTTAGACACAAAGAAATTGTATTTTTAGATAGAAAAATTGGTTAAGCTTTGAGATTATAGTGAATTATAGTGAATCCTAATTTTCGTAGTGCTTTTTTAAATTTTCAGCCATTGTGTTGAATAAATGGGTCAATGGTCCTTCAATCATCATCTTGAGGAAATAATTTACCTCTCCATCAAATTTCAAATAACCTTCCGTATGATCTTCTTTTGCTTCCATAAAAATGGTTAAATTGAAAGGGAAGGGAGATTTTTGTCCTGACTTTAGAAAAATCTTTCTTGGTTCTTCAAAACCCTCTTGATTAAAAGAAATCGTAATACCACCTTGAACTTTGAAGGAACAAGATAATTCATCTGATTTCCAATCATTAATTTTATCAAGTGGCATCAAATCTTTGATGTTATTGGTATCTTTCAGATAAGAAAAAACAGTTTGAATGTCTTTATTTACAGTAACCTTATTGCTTTCGATAATCATATAGCTCGCTTAGATATTCCAATTAGATGGATTATTTTTCCATTCTGTCAAAGATTCAACACTTTCCTCTGTGATGTATTTCTTTTTCACGGCTTGTTCCATCAAAAAGTCATAATTCGTCAAGGTTTCAAAATCACATTTTGCTTTTTTGAAATTATCTATTGATTCTTGAAAACCATAGGTAAAAATAGCAGCCAAACCTTTTACATTCAAATTTGCTTCTTTCAATGCTTTTACAGCCTCTAAACTACTTCCACCAGTAGAAATTAAATCTTCAATTACTACAACTGTTTGATTTTCCTCGTAAAAACCTTCGATTTGATTTCCCAAACCATGTGCTTTTGGAGTACTTCTAACATATATAAATGGAACTCCTAATTCCTGAGCTACCAAAACACCATGCGCAATCCCGCCTGTCGCAACACCAGCAATCAAATCTGGTTTACCAAATTTCTCTAAAATCATTTCTGAAAAAGATTGACGTATGTATGTTCTAACCTTTGGAAAAGACAAAGTTTTTCTATTATCACAGTAAATTGGAGACTTCCAACCAGATGCCCATGTAAAAGGATTTGTTGGTTGCAATTTAATTGCTTTAATTTGTAGTAAAAATTCGGCTAGTTTATATGCTCGGTCGTTGTTCAATTTCATAATGCAAATGTATAAAGTTTTTATTCAAAACACACCATTATTTTTCATAAATTCGAAAAAAAAACATGAAATAGATGGTTTATTTCTATCTGAAAGTCTTGCTATAACTAATAAACGCGTTGTTTATTATTTGTTACAGCACATACCAAAGAATATGCCATTAATTATCACCTGCGAAAACTGTGAAGATGCAATAAATTTATTTTTTAGTGACTATGATTTCGTGGAAGCAGCAGGTGGAATTGTCAAAAGAAAAGATAAATATCTGTTTATCAAACGAAATGGTTTTTGGGATATCCCTAAAGGAAAAATTGATTTGGGTGAAAGTCCAGAACTTGCCGCTGTGAGAGAAATCGACGAAGAATGTGGTGTAAAGTGTGATAAAGTTGAAGATTTAATTTGTATCTCTTATCATACGTATCAATTTAAGGGAAAAGATACACTTAAAAAAACCTATTGGTATTCCTTAAATTATGATGGTGAAAAAAACGTCAAAGCACAGAAAGAAGAAGGGATTACCAAAGTAAAATGGTTTAAAACGACAAAATTATTGAAAGTTTTAAGCAATACTTTTCCTTCAATTGAAGATGTTTTGGAGATTTATTTCGGAGATGTGAATAAATCCTGAGGATATTTAGATAGTAATTTAAAAGATCGCAGCAAGCTAGAATGAAGAACACTCTGACATTAATATTGACCATTTTATCCTTCTCTGTTTTTGGACAGCAAATGCAATTCCATGGACAATTGGTTGATACAATTTTAATAAAGTCCCAAAGAAGTGTTTATCAATTTGACAATAATGGAACGACTCGAGGAAAAGCAGATTTTATCTCACTAACTTTTGACCACGACAAAAGCCAGTACTTAATTGATCGATTTTACCGAGACGAATACAAACGTACTTTTCAACCTGACACAATAAAACTTGAGACCAAAGTTTTTAAATCTAAAATTGGTAAAGAAATAAAATTTGACAAAATTGAATCACTATTAACCTCATTATCAACAAACTCAAGTAGCAAGAACCTATTTACACAAGTTGACACTGCAGAACTGAAAGGCTTACTTACCGAAAAACAAATAAGGAAAGTTGCAAAATGGTATGATATTGATTGGGAATTTAAAAAACGATTTTCTACCAAAGAAGAAAATAACGCATTTTTCAAAGGCTGTAAATCAATGGACACTTTGAAAATATATTTATCAGAAAGGTTTAACACTTTAGGAAATGTAAAGGTTACCGATTATTCAAATACAATCAACATTTGGATATCAACTAACAAAACAAGGTACAGATTTGAAGGGAAATATCCAAACCCGCTTAAGCAACCTTGGTATAATCGTTGTGACACAGCGCAAACATTTGAATTAGCAATATTGAACCTAGATATTAACCAAAGCTTGCATGCATTACTACCAAAAGACTTTTTTCTTAAAGAAACAATTTCAAATGAAGCTTTGGTGAATGATTATATCACTTGGTACTTTGAAAGAAGGAAAATGAAATACTAAAAAATCCAGCTGTCAACATAACCTAAGCATTACCATCTCAGCAGTTTGTATAAAATGTAGTGCCTAAAAAGAAATATTTTTGTAGTGTGGTGAATGAGTAGCGTCGACTAGACGAGAAAAGTTAAAAAAATCCTAAAACTTAAACCGACTAATCTTTTTCAAAATTTAGTCGGTCAATTTTAAAAACAGAATCAATTTTTTTGAAGTGGAAAGTGATTCGAACGTTTCCGTTTTTACTTTCGTAGCTTGCAATGGAGAATGAACCTTCTTGACTTTCCTTTCCTTTGAAAATAAATTTGAAGGAAGAAAGTGGATATTTTGCAAAAAAATCTTTGAGAACCAATGCCGCTTGCTGATTACTATAAACGCTTTCTTTGTCGAATAAAGAAATCATCATTTTATCATTTCCTAATTTCGAAATGGCTACTGCATCTTTAGAATTAAATGCATTTTCTATTACAGAATAAGGAACATCGGCCTTGTTACCAAAGTTCATTATAAAAAAAGAAGCAAGTACAATTAAAAATTTCATATTTTGGAATTTAGCAAAAATTATGCCGAAAAAAAGTAAAAAATAAGTCTAGCTCTCATATTTCCAATTTCTACTTTTCCTTTCTTTTAAGAGTTCGATTGTTTTCTCAATGCGCTTATTTTTAGTTAATTCGGTTTTTGCCTCCAAAATCCAATCGTTGTATTCACGTTTGTGGCTTGGAGCTAACTGTTGATAAAAAGTGAACGCATTTTGTTCTTTTTCAAGAGAAATTAAAAGATCTTCGGCTTCTATTAATTCTTTTCTTGGCTTAGTTTTATCGATGGTTTTCCCTTCCAAGGTTAATTTTATTGCTTCTTGCATACAAAATTCAAATTCTTCCGCAGAAGGTAAATCTGCAAGTGATTTTAATTGTCCAAAATCATTCATCATTTTTTGATTTTTGGGAATAGAAGTCATGAGTGGAGCCAACCAAAAGCCAAAATTACAATGCTTTTTGAAAGCCGCCATGCTGCATAAAATCTTTCCATTCAAAGTGAAATTTGGAAATCCCCATTTTATTTCTTCTTGAATTTCGGGATGACTTTGGTGCACACGATTTCTTATTTCGATTAAAATTTCTTGAGCAAAATCTGGCGACTTTTCAATGTAGATGTCAATTTTTTGGTTTTTCATTTACTCAAGATAAGTTGGATTACCTAATTCAAAAATCATCCCATTTACAGAAATACAAGGGTCGAAAACGGTTTGATCGCCGCAATTATACATGGAACCTGAAGAGGTTGGAAACCATTTCGTTTCATTCTGCGGAAAGCGATAATATAGTCCTTCCGCATCAATTTCATTTTTATACAAAACTCTCTTATTTTGATTCAATAAATCTGCATTTTCTTCAAGCACATATATTACATTTGCCTGCACTTCAATTTTCAATTTATATTCAGAATTATAACCAGAATAAATCGCTTTTGCTTGATATCGTTGTTTATTCGCTTCCGCATTTTTCTGTTCTTGAATTTTTTCTCTTGCTTCTTTTTCTTCAAATTCTCTATTTCTTTTTTCTGAATATGCTTGCTCATCTTTCCATTTTTGAGTTCTAGGCACATCATTTATATTATTATACAAAATACCACTCTGCTTTTTCAAAGTGTAAATCCCTTTTATTTTTCTCAATTCAGAAGTGAGTTCAAGTTTTTTTGCTGACGCTAAATCATAGATTTGTAAGATTGTTGTATCTTTCATTTTAAACAAATAATCATGTCCTTCATCAGATTTTGTAAGAATAATTACACTGGGGTCGTTGAATGATGGTCCCATATTGTAATATTTGTGAACGCACGAATAAACTGAAAGCTTATCCATTGTATAATGGTAGTAACGATCTGTAACGGTATGGAGAGCATAATCCTTCTTTCCTGTTGAAGAATTATATAAAAGTAAACTAGGTAAATCTTCCTTTTCAATTTTTTTGTCGTCTTTATCAATGTAAAAGCCTTTCAAATCATAATAATCTGTTGTCCCAATCGATGAAATGGAATATTCAGAACCAAAGGCGATGTAATCTTTATAAAATGAGGGAGAATGGTACTTATATAGGCCTAAAAAGAAAAACCCGTACATGGATTGTTTCCCATTTGACATAAAACTATTCCATTCTACATTACCTCGTTTTTGAGTTTTTGAATCAAAGTTCGAAATCCCTTGACTTCTATCGACTACAAATTTTAGTCCTTCACTAAAATTAATTTTACTTTCATCAATTTTTTGATCTGGCATTTGGTTCGAATATAATTTATCACCATCTTGCAAATTGCCTTCAGAATTAAAAACCAAAGAATCTCCGACCAAATTAAAGCTTAGGTAGTATTTAGACTCTGTAAACCAATTTGTAATTCCTAATTGCGAAAAAATCACATTTGGGTTATTTTCAGCAATGCTTGAATAGGTTTTTCGAATCATTCCCTTGTCTAAATCAATAATGTAAACTTTCCGATTTCCGAAATCTGAATAGATAAATAATCCGTTATACATTTGACGTATTTCTGCACCATAGGCAAAGGAAGAAGGATATTCGAATAGTTTTGTTGTATTATTTTTTGTATCCATCACCACAATTGCCTCGTGATTAAAAATATAATAAACTTCATCTTTACCGCTTTTTTTGAAATCCGTAAAAAGTCCATGTCCTTTTTCTTTAAAAGTTATATTTTTAAGTTCTAACTTTTTAAGTGCTTTATTTTTTTCAACAAGTTTAAAGCCATATTTATCAATTCGTGCAAGCTGTTCCTTTAGTTTAGCTTGCATTGAAATACTATCTTTAATTTTTCTCTGTCTATTTTCCTCTGCTATTTTTAAATCATTTAGACGTTTGTTTTCAGCCGCCACTATTTTTTCTTCTGCCTCTTTTATTTCTTTTAATCTTTTGTTTTCTGCATCTTGTAGTTCTTTCTGTCTTTTCTGCTCCTCTGCCAAAACTTTAGCCTCAGCTTCTTGAATTAATCTTATTTTTTCTTTTTCTTCAGCTATTTCTTTTGCTTTATTTGCAGTTGGATTTCTTTCATCCACAAACAAAATAATTTTTGTACTATCTGAATTAATATGAATATCATGAATTATGTATTCGGCTTCTAGAACTGATTTTTCTTCACCATTAAGTAAGTTTTTTGTAAAAATCTTATTTTCACTTTTGTAAAACAATAAGTGCTCCTTTGGAGAATAAAAAGTATTTCTCTCGAAACCTAAAGTTAAATAATAATAATTTAAATTATCAATTTCTTTATTTCTTGCTAAAATAATAAATTGAGTTCCAACATTAATCAAATCAAAATCATATACACTATTGTCATCTAAATTTATATCAAAAAGTTTTGTATTGTAATCATAATGAAGAATTTCTCCTTTCAATTTCTTTGTAGTCTTTAAATTTTCTGAATCCATTTCTACTAAAGTAGCAAAATCCCTTTTTTGATATAGGTCAAAATCTTTTTGAACATAATATTTGCTAGAAACAGGTGAAATATGTATATTTCCTTTTCCTTGTGCTAAAATAGTGAGATTGTCAATTGAAACAATGGTGTAAAAATACTTATCACCTTCTCGGCCGTTTAGAATTGCTCTTCTTTTTGAATTGTCAAAAATAATATCATAAAAAACATCAAATCCGTATTCTAAAGGAATATAAGCAAATTCTGAAGAGCCAAAAGCTTGCTTTATTAATTGATTTGATTTAAAAAAGTATCTATGATTTTCAAAAACTCGGTCATCCATGACAGCCAAAAACTCATCTTGTTCAATCCCTAAATTATCTTTGTATACAGCTAATTGTTCCTTACTTGGCAAAAAATTTTCAGATAGTTTAATCTTTGCTCCATTCTTAAGCAAATACATTCCATTATCTATCAATAGAACATTTTCGTCTATTAGTTTAAAATGAAATTTGTCAAGATATCCATTAGTACTAATTCTTTTATTGACTAATAAAGTATCTACAAAATAATATTCAAACTCAATTGATTTTTGAGCATTTAAACTCAAGAAATTCAATAGAAAAAATAAAGACATTAATATTCTCATAAGTTATTTTTTAAATCAAAAAAAGCCACTTTTTTAAGTGACTTTACAATAAACTATTTCAAACTCAGCAATTTTTCTTCCAGCAAGGCAATTTTTTGCTCAGCGTCTGCTTGTTTTTTGCGCTCGTTTGTAATTACTTGCTCTGGTGCACCTGCAACAAATTTTTCGTTGTCCAATTTTTTCAAAACAGAAGCTAAAAACCCTTTAGTGTAATCTAATTCTTCTTCGATTTTTTTGCGTTCCGCCTCTATGTCAATTGAATCACCAAAAGGAATAAAATATTCGTTTCCTTGTACGATAAATGAATTTGCATTAGCAATTTTATCCGCGCTTGTTTCAAATTGAGAAAGATTTCCCATTTTCACGATAACAGAATCAAAATCAGCTTTATACTCGGTGTTTTTCTTTACGAATAAATCCATTTTGATCTTATTCGCAATGTTATTTTGTTTACGAACGTTTCGAATGTTGGTGATCACTTCTTCAGCAATTAAGAAGTCACTCAACAAGGATGAATTAGTTTCGGTCGAAGTCGGCCATTCAGCCAAAATAATATCATCCCCTTCTTTTCTTTCTCTGATAAAATGCCACAACTCTTCTGCAATAAATGGCATAAATGGTTGAATTATTTTTAATATTCTTTCGAAAAAATCTTTAGTTTTCTCTAAAGTTAATGCATCAATTGGTTGCTCGTAACCAGGTTTAATCATTTCTAAATACCAAGAACAGAAATCATCCCAAACCAATTTGTAAGTTGCCATCAAGGCATCAGAAATCTTAAATTTATCAAACAAATCGTTGATAATTGCCAATTCGTGATTGAATTTCGCCTCAAACCATTCAATTGCTTTTTTGGAAGCTTTCGCTTGTTCCATTTCTTTCACTTCCCAGCCATCAATTAGTCGGAATGCATTCCAAATTTTGTTACTAAAGTTTCTTCCTTGTTCGCATTGACTGGTATCAAATGGCAAATCGTTTCCTGCTGGAGATGAAATTAAAATTCCCATTCGAACTCCGTCAGCACCATATTTTTCAATCAATTCGATTGGATCAGGAGAATTACCTAAAGATTTAGACATTTTTCTGCCCAATTTATCTCTTACAATTCCTGTATAATA
>CAZHLZ010000075.1:0-12598 GCA_964532475.1 uncultured Chitinophaga sp. | reverse complement strand
GCGGGTGAAAATTTAACGCAAAGTAACACAAGGATTGTCGCAGAGGACGCAAAACGCTTGAGGAAGAGATAAATCCTTATTTTTTTCACCACTAAGAGAAGTAAGTAGGTGATTCTTTCCTAATCTTACTATCTCAGTGGTTAAAAAGAAAAAAATGGTTTTTTAATTGGATGGTAGTTGGAAAAATGAGGAAAATTTGAAGATTTTTGTTCTTGGAGAAAGTGAGAGTATATTTAACGCAAAGTAACACAAGGATTGTCGCAGAGGACGCAAAGTGTTTGACTTAGAAGATAATCTTTACTTTTTCTTTCACCACTAAGAGAAGTAAGTAGGTGATTCTTTCTTTTTCTTACTGTCTCAGTGGTTAAAAAGAAAAAAAGAAGGTCTTTAAACACAAGACACAAAGGGAACAAGGAGATTTTTGTTCTTGGACTTAAATATCCTTCAAGATATAGCGGGTGAAAATTTAACGCAAAGTAACACAAGGCTTGTCGCAGAGGATGCAAAGTGTTTGAGTTAGAAGTTAATTCTTAATTTTTTTCACCACTAAGAGAAGTAAGAAAATTAAGCAGGTGATTCTTTCTTTTTCTTTCTATCTCAGTGGTAAAAAAGAAGAAAGAAGGTTTTTGACACGAAGAACCCTGATACGCGAGGAATACCAAGATATTTTAAATGAGAAATGAGATCTACTACATTATACATAGTAAAAGGTACTTGATTCAATATAATAAGTATCCAAAAAATATTTTGATTTCATAAACATTTATTATCCATAGTCTCAAAGTTTACAAGCATTTTCTTAACAATTTTTTACAAAATAGTGTTTGTTTAATATATTTTATACTATTTTTGCCTTCTATTTTATTAAAAATATGGAAGTTTCAAATTATAATGATTATTTTCCTTTCCTAATTCAGGCAGCAGTTGCCTTTGGTTTTGTGGGTTTAACACTTACAGTAACTCACTTTTTAGGACCAAATGTAAAGTCTAAAAAGAAAAATGAAAACTGGGAATGTGGAATTGAAGCAGAAGGAAATGCTCGTTTTCCTGTTTCCGTTCGTTACTTTATGACAGCAATCTTATTTGTATTATTTGATGTCGAAGTAATTTTCTTCTATCCTTATGCTGTAAATTTCCGAGCATTAGAACTAGAAGGACTTTTAGCTGTTATAATGTTTGTGGCCTTTTTCTTAATAGGCTTTTTATATGTACTTAAAAAAGGAGCATTAGAATGGGAAAAATAGAAAATTTACAAACAATTAACGGTGAAGGTTACCAACTTTCAAGATTGGAAAAAGTAATTGAAATTGCTCGATCCAACTCAGTTTGGCCTTTACCTTTCGCAACTTCTTGCTGTGGAATCGAATACATGGCAACAATGGGAAGTAACTATGATTTAGCACGTTTTGGAATGGAACGTATGTCCTTCTCACCGCGACAAGCTGATTTACTGATCGTTGCTGGAACAATCTCTAAAAAATTAGCCCCAGTGTTGAAACAAGTGTATGAACAAATGGCTGAACCTAAATGGGTTCTTTCTGTGGGTGCATGCGCTTCCTCTGGTGGAATTTTTGATACGTATTCTGTTTTACAAGGAATTGATAGAGTAATTCCAGTAGATGTTTACGTGCCAGGTTGTCCACCAAGACCAGAACAAATTATTGACGGTATCATGAGAATTCATGAATTAATTAAACATGAACCACTTAGACGCCGTTATTCTGAAGAATACAAACATTTGTTAAAAGGTTATAATATTGAAACAAATGAATAATACTAAATTATCAAACGAAGAGGTATTAGCAACAATACAAGGAAAATTTGGAGATGCAATTCTTTCAAATGAAACACCTTACGATTTGTTGACCTTGGAAGTTTCCAATTCAAAAGTGAAAGAGTTAATTAAATTCCTAAAGGAAGATAGCACTTTACAAATCAATTACTTAACTCTATTAGGAGGAATTCATTATCCAGCGAATACGGGGAAAGAATTAGGTGTTACTTATCATTTACATAGTTTAGTTAACAACTACAGAATCCGTTTAAAAACATTCTTTTCGATAGAAAATCCTGAAATTGAATCAATTGTAGACCTGTATGTAGGTGCAAATTGGCAAGAACGTGAAACCTACGACTTCTTTGGAATAAAATTCACAGGTCATCCTGATTTAAGACGTATTTTAAATGAAGATTCTATGGATTATTTCCCTTTAAGAAAGGAATATCACCTAGAAGATGCAACACGCGAAGATAAAGATGATCGCTTTTTTGGAAGGTAATTTTTGAAACTATGAGCAATTTAAAATTTGAAAATATTGGAAATGCATTGAGCCCAGAGTTATCAAAAGAAACTTTAGGTGGTGACATTGCTACATTAAACCTTGGTCCAACTCACCCTGCAACACATGGAATTTTTCAAAATATCCTGAAAGTTGATGGGGAGAAGATTCTATCTTCCGAACAAACCGTTGGTTACATTCACCGTGCATTTGAAATATTGGCTGAGAGACGTCCATTTAACCAAATTACACCAATAACAGATCGTTTAAATTACTGTTCTTCTCCAATCAATAACATGGGTTGGGAAATGACAGTTGAAAAATTGATCGGCGCTTCAGTTCCTAAAAAAGTAGATTACATGCGTGTAATTATAATGGAACTTGCTCGAATTGCAGACCATTTGGTGTGTAATTCTGTAATTGGAGTAGATACAGGTGCATTAACAGGATTTACCTACGTTTTCCAAGAAAGAGAAAAAATATACGAACTTTTTGAAGAAATGTGTGGTTCACGTTTAACAACAAACATCGGAAGAATCGGTGGTTTTGAGCGTGATTTTACACCAACATTTCATTTTAAACTAAAAAACTTCTTAAAAACTTTCCCAAAAGTATTTAACGAATTTGATTCACTTCTTGCTCGAAACCGTATTTTTATGGATAGAACAATGAAAGCGGGTCCAATTTCTGGTGAAAGAGCCTTAGAATATGGTTTTGCAGGTCCAAATTTACGTGCTGCTGGAATCGATTACGATGTAAGAGCAATGAATCCTTATTCTTCTTACCAAGATTTCGATTTCATCATTCCTGTTGGAGTAAATGGCGATACGTATGATCGATTTATGGTGAGACAAGAAGAAATTCGTCAAAGTCTTAAAATTATTGAACAAGCATACAAAAATATTCCTGAAGGAGATTACAAAGCTGACCTTCCAGAATTTTACCTTCCTCCAAAAGAGATGGTTTACAACAACATGGAAGCCTTAATTTACCATTTTAAAATAGTGATGGGTGAAACACCAATTCCTGTTGGAGAAGTGTACCACAGTGTTGAAGGTGGAAATGGAGAATTAGGTTATTACCTCGTAAGTGACGGAGGTAGAACTCCTTACAGATTGCAATTCAGAAGACCTTGCTTTATTTATTATCAAGCTTATCCTGAAATGATTACTGGTCAAAATATCAGTGATGCCGTTTTAACTTTAAGTAGTTTGAACGTAATTGCTGGGGAACTGGATGCTTAAGCAAAGTTAAAAGTTAAAAATAATAAAGTTAAAAGTTTAAAAAATTAACGATAAAAAAAAGATTTGAAGTACCAAAGAGACATAAAAGATTGGACATTAGAATTTTCTATTGCAATGGTTAAACTTTCCGCTATATTAAAAAGAGAAAAAGTCGACTTTGATATTGTTGACCAAATTAGAAGAAGTGGAACGTCTGTTGGAGCAAATGTTCATGAAGCAAAATCTAGTGTTTCAAGAAAAGAACTAATAAAATATTATGCAATTGCATTAAAATCAGCTAATGAAACTGAATTTTGGTTTGAAGTTATAGAAAAGGGGTATAATTTGAAAAATGAAGATTTAACAAAATGTTGGGGAGATTTAAAGCAAATTGAAAAAATATTAGCCAAAATAATTATTAATTTAAAAGAAACGCCTGATAGGATTGAGCAGGTAGCAAACTTTTGAATTTTAAATTTTGAATTTATAGATTTATGAACACACACACACCAATAAACGAAAGACACAGCGAAAAACCTGCATTCAATGCAGAACAAATGGCTGAAGTTAATCGCATAATTGCTCAATATCCTGAAGGAAAATCAAAAAGTGCTTTGATTCGAATTCTACACATCGCAGAAGAATCTTTCGGTGGTTGGTTAAGCATCGAAACTATGGATTATGTGGCAGAAATATTAAAAATTGAACCAATTGAAGTGTACGAAGTAGCAACTTTTTACACAATGTTTAATGTTGAACCAGTTGGAAATTACGTGTTCGAAGTGTGCCGTACTGGTCCTTGTATGTTGGTTGGAAGTGATAACATTATTTCTTATATCGGAAATAAATTAGACATTAAAGTTGGTGAAACAACAAAAGATGGCATGTTTACTTTGAAAACAGCTGAATGTTTAGGTGCTTGTGGTTACGCTCCCATGTTGCAATGTGGAAAAAAATACCATGAACATTTAACTCCAGAAAAAGTAGATAAATTGATTGAACTTTACCGTGCAGGTAACAAAAATATTGAAATCTAATGGGAAGAAGATTATTATTAGAGCACGACAATGTTCCAGGAATAGAAACATTTGAAGTTTATAGAAAACATGGTGGTTACCGCTCTGTTGAAAAGGCTTTAAAAACAATGTCACCTGAACAAGTTGTTGAAGAAGTGAAACTTTCTGGATTACGAGGTAGAGGTGGAGCTGGATTCCCGACAGGGATGAAATGGTCTTTCTTAGCGAAACCTGAAGGTGTTCCAAGATATTTGTTATGTAACGCTGACGAATCTGAACCTGGAACCTTCAAAGACAGATACTTAATGGAAAAAATTCCTCATCTTTTGGTGGAGGGAATGATTACGTCAAGTTATGCTTTGGGTTGCAATCAATCTTACATTTATATTCGTGGAGAATACATGTGGGTATTAGAAATCCTTGAAAAAGCGATTGCTGAGGCCTACGCAAACGGATTTTTAGGTAAAAACATCTTAGGTTCTGGTTTTGATTTAGATTTAAGCGTTGCTCCTGGAGGTGGTGCTTACATCTGCGGAGAAGAAACTGCATTAATCGAATCTTTAGAAGGAAAAAGAGGAAATCCAAGAATCAAACCACCATTCCCAGCTGTAAAAGGTCTATGGGGTTGTCCAACTGTGGTGAATAACGTAGAAAGTATTGCTGCTGTAGTTCCAATCGTGAACGATGGCGGAGAAGAATATGCGAAAATTGGTTTAGGTCGTAGTTCTGGAACGAAATTGATTTCCGCTTGTGGAAACCTTGCTAGACCAGGGGTTTACGAAATCGAAATGGGAATCACTGTAGAAGAATTTATTTACGGTGACGACTATTGCCGAGGAATCGCAAATGGCAAAAAGTTGAAAGCATGTGTACCTGGTGGTTCATCTGTTCCAATTTTACCACATTATTTAGTAACAAAAACAGCTGCCGGTGAAGATCGTTTGATGACTTACGAAAGTTTGTCTGACGGTGGGTTCGCAACTGGTTCTATGTTGGGTTCAGGAGGATTTATTGTATTTGATGAGGATCAATGTATTGTAAGAAACACATGGAATTTTGCTCGTTTTTACGCTCATGAATCTTGTGGGCAGTGTTCACCATGCCGTGAAGGAACTAGCTGGATGGAAAAAGTATTGTATCGTTTAGAGCACGGACAAGGAAATATGCGTGACATCGATTTATTGGCTGAAATCAATAAAAAAATCGAAGGTAATACGATTTGTCCCTTGGGAGATGCTGCTGCTTGGCCAGTTGCTGCCGCAATTCGTCATTTCCGTGACGAGTTTGAATGGCACGTAAACGAAAAATCAGAATCACAAAAAAGAAACTACGGACTTTCGAAAGAAATTACTTTCGTACAGTAAATAAAAATAAATTACTTTGCGCACTTTGCGAAAACGCTTTGCAAACTTTGCGTTAAAAACAAACAAATTATGGTAAAAGTAACCATTGACGATAAAACAATAGAAGTAGAACCAGGAACAACGATCCTTAACGCTGCGCGTATGATTGGCGGTGAAGTTGTTCCTCCTGCGATGTGTTTTTACAGCAAACTTCCAGGAACTGGAGGAAAATGTAGAACTTGTTTGGTTGAAGTTGCTCAAGGCTCAACAAATGATCCTCGTCCGATGCCGAAATTAGTTGCTTCTTGTTCCACGCCAGTGATGGATGGAATGGTTGTGAAAAATAAAACCAGCGAAAAAGTACACGATAACCGTGGAGCTGTTGTTGAATTTTTACTTATCAACCACCCTTTGGATTGTCCAGTTTGTGATCAAGCAGGAGAATGTCACTTGCAAGATTTAGGTTTTGAACATGGTGGAGCAGGAACTCGTTACGAAGAGGAAAGAAGAACTTTTGACCCAATTGATATTGGTAACAAGATCAAATTACACATGAATCGTTGCATTTTGTGTTACAGATGTGTTGCAGTAGCAAATCAATTGACAGAAAAACGTGTTCACGGAGTTTTAAATCGTGGAGAACATGCTGAAATTAGTACTTACATCGAAAACGCAATTGAAAATGATTTCTCAGGAAATATGATTGATGTTTGTCCAGTAGGAGCATTAACAGATAAAACTTTTAGATTCAAATCACGAGTTTGGTTTTTGAAACCGATGGAAGCTTCTTGCGAATGTTCAAAATGTTCAGGGAAAGCTGTTGTTTGGATGTTTGGAAATGAAATTTTACGTGTAACAGCTCGTAAAGATCAATACGGTGAGGTAGAAGATCAAGACGGAAAAACAGGATGGATTTGCAACGATTGTCGTTTTGACAAAAAAGATGTTTCAAAATGGAATATTTCGGGACCAAGAACAATAAACAGACATTCTGTAATTTCGCAAGGACATTACCAAAGTCCACGTCAAACTACTAGAAAAATAAATTAACAAATTATGTTTTTAGAAAAAATAATAATAGTTGTTGCAGTTTTTGCTATTTCAATGTTAGTTGCCTTATACTCAACTTATTTTGAACGAAAAGTTGCAGCATGGTTTCAAGACAGAATTGGTCCTGATAGAGCAGGGAAATTTGGATTATTGCAACCACTTGCGGATGGTGTTAAAATGTTCATGAAAGAAGATTTTATCCCAAGAAATGCAGATAAATGGTTGTTCATCATGGGACCTGGAATTGCCATGTTTACCTCATTGTTAACTAGTACAATCATACCTTGGGGACCAGATTTAGTAGTTTTCGGAAATACAGTTGCCTTACAAGTGGCTGATTTCAATATTGGTATCTTATTCATTTTAGGTGTTTTATCTATCGGAGTTTATGGAATCATGATTGGTGGTTGGGCATCGAACAACAAATTCTCCTTATTTTCTGCCATTCGTGCCAGTTCTCAAATGATTTCCTACGAATTAGCAATGGGAATTTCTGTTATTACTATCGTAATGATGACAGGAAGTTTGAGTTTAAGAGAAATCACAGAAAGTCAACACGGATTCTGGCAAGATGGATGGTTTTCATGGAATGTTTTCAGTCAACCAGTAGCATTTTTAGTATTTTTCGTTTGCTCTTTAGCAGAATTAAATCGTGCCCCTTTTGACTTAGCAGAATGTGAAAGTGAGTTGATTGGTGGTTACCACACAGAATATGGATCGATGAAATTAGGTTTCTTCTTATTTGGAGAATATGTAAGTATGTTTATTTCTTCTGCAGTAATCTCAATTTTATTCTTTGGAGGATACAACTTCCCTGGAATGGATTATTTCTCAGGAAATACACTTGCAATTTTAGGCGTTGTAGCACTTTTTACAAAAATCTTCATTTTCATATTTATCATCATGTGGATTCGTTGGACACTTCCACGTTTCAGATTTGACCAATTAATGCATTTGGGTTGGAAAAGTTTAATTCCAATTTCTTTAATCAACTTACTTGTAACAGGTTTAGTAATTGCCTTCACGAGCGGATGGTTTAATAAATAATAGTTAAAAATATGCAAAGTTTAAGTAATAAAAGTAAAGTTGTTTCTGATAAACCGATGACGTTTAAGGAGAAACTTTATTTGCCTGCAATTTTGGGTGGAATGTGGATTACATTCAAACATTTGTTTAAAAAACCTGCAACAATCAAATATCCAGAAGAAACAAGAGTTTTCGCTCCTGTTTACCGTGGAATGCACGTATTAAAGCGCGACGAGCAAGGTCGTGAAAATTGCACTGCTTGTGGATTATGTGCTGTTGCTTGTCCTGCAGAAGCAATAACAATGGTTGCTGGAGAAAGACAAAAAGGAGAAGAATCACTTTACAGAGAAGAAAAATATGCTGTGAAGTATGAAATTAATATGTTACGTTGTATTTTTTGTGGTTTATGTGAAGAAGCTTGTCCGAAAGAGGCAATTTTCTTAACAGACAGATTGGTTCCAACAGAATTTGAACGAGCTGATTTTATCTACGGAAAAGATAAATTAGTTGAATCACTAACTAGTCCAGTTGACATTACAGTAAGACAACATACAGGCAAAAGAACAGAAAAATGAGTATAGAATTAATTGTATATATGCTAGGAGGTTTAACAGTTGGTTCAGCCTTGATGGTAATTTTAAGTAAGCATCCTGTAAGAAGTGTGCTTTATTTAATCTTAACTTTCTTCCTAATTTCAGCGAATTACATCATGTTGAATGCACAGTTTGTTGCTATCGTAAATATCATTGTTTATGCTGGTGCAATCATGGTTTTGTTCTTATTCGTACTGATGCTCCTGAATTTAAGTAAGGAAAATGAACCCAAAACTTCCTTATTGGTGAAAGTTGGTTCTAGCATTGCTGGAGGTTCCTTGTTACTTGTTATTATTGCTGCTTTGAAAGATACAGCAATCATGGAAATGAACGAAAAAATAACAGTTAACGGTTCAGGTTTAATTGAAAATTTAGGTCACTTATTATTCACCAAATACGTTTTACCTTTTGAGGTTTCATCTATCCTATTTATTTCAGCAATGGTAGGAGCGGTATTATTAGCAAAAAGAGATAAAACAACAATAATAGAATAAATATGATATTAGCAACGGTTTTTGAATCAGGTGTTTCGATTCAATATTATTTAATTTTAGCTACAGTTCTTTTTGCAATCGGTGCAATTGGAGTGATGACTAGAAGAAACATGATTATTTTATTGATGTGCATCGAATTAATGTTGAATGCAGCAAATTTACTTTTGGTAGCATTCTCTTCTTATTTTGGAAAGGCAGACGGGCAAATATTTGTATTCTTCATCATGGTTGTGGCTGCTGCGGAAGCTACGGTTGGTTTATCCATTTTAGTGATGGCATTTAGAAATACACGCTCAGTAGATGTTGGAATTTTTAACAAATTAAAAGGATAAGAAATGACAATAAATACGATGATATTAGCAGTCCTTGCACTTCCACTTTTAGGAGCATTAATCAACGGTGTTTTAGGTAAAAGACTTCCTAAACTAATTGTTGGTTCAATTGCAACAATTGTGATGTTTACAGCATTTGCTTTAGCTTTAACAATTTTCTCATCTTTACACGATTCTGTCAAAGTTCATTTGTACGAATTTGTAAATTTTGAGTCATTTAAATTGAACTTTTCATTACAAGTGGATGCCCTTTCCATTTGGATGACATTAATTATTACAGGGGTAGGATCGTTGATTCACCTTTTTTCAATGGGTTACATGTCACACGATAAAGGTTATTACAAGTTTTTTACTTACTTGAATATCTTCGTGTTTTCCATGTTAATATTAGTTTTGGGAAGCAACTATTTCATGCTATTCTTCGGATGGGAAGGTGTTGGAATCTGTTCTTACTTACTAATTGGATTCCATTTCAGCGATTTGAAAAAAGGAGTTGCAAACAGTGTGGCTGCTCGTAAAGCATTTATTATGAACAGAATTGGTGATTTAGGTTTATTAATCGCTTTGTTTTTAATGCTTGCACAGTTCGGAACATTAGAGTATTCAGAATTGGCTGACAAAATCTTGGTGGAAAAAATCAATCCTTCGACTTGGATGATCTTTGGAATCACCATTTGTTTGTTTATCGGTGCAACAGGAAAATCGGCTCAAATTCCATTATTTACTTGGCTTCCAGATGCAATGGCAGGACCAACTCCAGTTTCTGCATTGATCCATGCTGCAACGATGGTAACCGCAGGTATTTTCTTAGTGGTACGTTCTAATTTCTTATTCGAATTGCCTGGCGCTGATTTAACAAAAGAAATTATGTTGTACATCGGATTAGCAACTTCTTTGGTGGCTGCATTTATTGCGATGAGACAAAACGATATCAAAAAAGTATTGGCATATTCAACAGTTTCACAATTAGGTTTCATTTTTGTTTCTCTAGGAATGGGAGGTTATGTTGCTGCGATGTTTCACGTAACAACACACGCATTCTTTAAAGCATTATTATTCTTAGGTTCAGGTTCTGTGATTCACGCGATGTCAGATGAACAAGATATTCGTCAAATGGGTGGATTGAAAAAATACATTCCAATTACACACATCACCTTCTTGATCGGAACTTTAGCAATCGCAGGATTTCCTTTCCTATCAGGATTCTTTTCTAAAGATGAAATTTTAGCTCATGCCTTACATCACAATATTGTAATATACGTTTTATTGGCATTTAGTGCTTTATTGACTGCAATTTATATGTTCCGTTTGTACTTTGTTGTTTTCCACGGAAAATTCAGAGGAACAGACGAAGTAAAACATCATTTGCACGAAAGTCCATTAAACATGACTTTACCATTAATGGTATTAGCAGTATTATCTGTGATTGGTGGTGTTTTGAACATCCCAAGTTTGTTTGGGGAAGGAATGGCACATTGGATGTCTCATTTCTTGGAACACAGCACAGCTGGATTAAATATGGTTGAAGCTATCCATTTATCTGACGGACAAACCATCATGTTAATGACATCTGCTTCTGTTTTGACTTTGATTGCATTAGTTGTTTCTTACATTGTTTATGTGAAAAAAGAAAGTACTCCTGTAAGTGATTATAAAATTTCAGGATGGGTGAAATTATCCGCAAACAAATTGTATTTTGATGAAATTTATAATTTCCTTTTTGTAAAACCATTGGAAATATTATCCACCTTCGGAAACAAATTTATTGAAGTTACTTTACTGAATAAATCTGTTTACGGATTTGCAAATTTGATTGGAAAATCTGGAGATCTTGTTCGTAAATGGCAAACTGGAATCGTTTCTAGTTACATTTTATGGATGGTTTTCGGAATAGTTGGTTTAGTTATATATTACATAATAATAAAAAAATAAGGTTTTGGAACTATTATTAATCCCCTTAGTATTAGCAGTTTTAGCATGTTTCATCCCGAAGCAGATGCTAAAGTATTTTAGCTTAGCTGGTGCAATTGCTTCGTTAGTTGTTGTTGCTGTTCATGCTTTAGCTTATTGCGGTTCGTCACATTTTGTAACACTTTTCGACCCGAAACACATCACCAATTTTGGATTAACTTTCAAAATGGCTTACGATGGAATGAGTTTATTCATGTTGGTTTTGACAAGTGTAATTTTCTTACTAATAGTCTTAAGTAACTTCAACAATGAAATTGCAAGTAGTAAGAAGTTTGTAGCAATGATTTTCTTAATGTTATTTGCCTTAAACGGAGTTTTTACTTCCATGGATGGAATGTTATTCTACGTGTTCTGGGAAATCACTTTAATACCAGTATTTTTAATTGCTTTATGGTACGGAGCAGAAAATCGTAAGAAAGCCTTGATGAAATTTTTCATCTACACGTTTATCGGTTCATTAGCGATGTTACTTTCATTAATTGCAATCAAAGTAAACGCAGCAAGCTTTGCTCACGAAGATTTAATGGCGATTGAATTAAGTTCAAAAGCAGCATTTTGGGTAATGGGAGGATTTTTCTTAGCCTTTGCTATTAAAGCACCAATTTTTCCATTTCATACATGGCAACCAGATACTTATACCGTTTCACCAATGGCTGGAACGATGTTACTTTCAGCTTTGATGTTGAAAATGGCATTGTACGGAATGGTTCGCTGGATGATTCCTTTAGCTCCTGAAGCAATGGAATGCATGTTACCAATCGTCATGACTTTGGCTTTAATTGGAATTGTTTACACAGCAATTTTAGCAATCAAAGGACAAGACATCAAACGTATTTTTGCATTCGCATCTATTTCTCACGTAGGTTTAATTGCTGCAGGAATCATGTTGTTCAACAAGGACGCATTAAGTGCAGCTTTCTTGCAAATGTTTAACCACAGTTTAGTAGCAGTGGGTTTATTCTTAGCTGCTGGAATTTTGGAAAACAGACTAAATACACGTAATCTATACGAAATGGGTGGAATTGCTAAACTAGCTCCAAAATTTGGATTCTGGTTTGCGGTAATCGGTTTTGCATCCGTTTCAGTTCCATTCTCAAGTGGATTTATGGGTGAATTTTTATTATTAAAAGAACTTTACGAATACAAGTGGATCGTTGGTTTATTAGCTGGAACAACTTTAGTTTTCGGTGCAGTTTATACTTTAAGAGCCTACCAATTAAGTATGTTTGGACCAGCAAAAAGCGAATCTTTTATCGATTTATCTTGGAACG
>CAZHLZ010000074.1:0-12607 GCA_964532475.1 uncultured Chitinophaga sp. | reverse complement strand
TGGAAGGACTTTTTCAATTTTTAGGAAGTTATTCCAGTAATTTGTTGGCTCAATCTATTATTCGAGACATCAGACACAAGCTTTTTCAACATATTACGACGTTCAAAATGAACAATTTTGAGTTTTAAGCTCTGTGCCCTAGCCCCGATGGAAACGGCATCCTCAACTTGTTGACTGAGCTTCTTGTGCTGAACCTGTCGAAGTAAGTCGATGGACACAAGTTGAGATACAGTGGACAGCGGGAATAGCTTCAAAAAATCAATTCTTTAAAAGTGGATTGTACATCATGATGGCATTGTTTTCAGCGACAAGTTCCTCTTTCGATTCTTGAGTTGCTACTTTTGTGATCCGTTTCCAGATTTTATTGTGGCGCGTATAACCTCCCCAAAATTGATGTTCGAAGCGGTGATCTGTTTCAAAAATCTCATAATTTTCCTCTAAGTCATGTTCGCAGCGAAGTTCTCCCAACAAATATTTTTCGTCGAGCCAAATGTTGATTTGGAAACTTTGTTCTGTCTCATTTTTCAACTGCAAATCGATGTAATTGTAGGACAATGTTGCTCCGCAGGCAAAGGGAATTGTACGGTTTACGTCCGGAAAAACATCGTAGCCATGTCGCCAACGCTCGTGAATACTTAAAGGTGAATGCAGCGCCAACCAATAAATTAGGTTTCCTAACTGACACAATCCTCCTCCGATTCCAGTACTAATTTTGCCACTTTCCAAGGTCATTCCTTCCAAAAAACCTTTTCCCTTGGTGGGTTTTCCTACAAGTTTCCAAATGGAAAAAATTTCACCTGGCCGAATGACGACACCATTAATTTTTTCTGCTGCGAGCCGCAAATTGGTGATTTTATTGTGTTGCAAATACATGTCCACATCTTTCAATTGTCGCAAAAGTATGCTTTGATGCTGTATAATAAGATGCTGAAAATCAGTTTCTTTTCGAACTTTTGCAAAGTGCCTTGCATAAAAAAACCACTTGATTTTTCGTTTGCCTTGAAAGTAAAATTTTCCTAATTTTTTACGTAAACTTGACCTGTATTTTGGCTGTTGGACGTGTAAATAAGCCATTAACGAGTCATCAATTTAGCCACATATTTTCCGATGATGTCGAATTCTAAATTCACCAAATCGTTGACTTTTAACTGATGAAAATTAGTGTGTTCATAGGTAAATGGGATGATGCACACAGAAAATTCTTTTTCCTTAGAGTCAACAACCGTCAAACTCACACCATTAACTGTTACTGAACCTTTTTCAACTGTAGTGAAACTTGAGTCGTAACGAAAAGTAAACTTCCAGCTTCCGTTTTGGTCCTCAATATCTGTACAAATTGCGGTGGCATCTACATGTCCTTGTACAATATGTCCATCCAAACGTGCATTCATAATCATACAACGTTCGAGGTTCACTTTCGTGCCAACTTGCCAAGAAGCTAGGTTTGTTTTGTTTAAGGTTTCTTGAATTGCTGTCACCTTATAAATGGAATCTTTGATGTCAACCACGGTCAAACAAACACCATTGTGTGCTACACTTTGATCAATTTTCAATTCATTTGTAAATGCCGAATGAACATAAAAATGAATGTTATCTTGCTCTTTTTCAATTTGTTGAATTGTACCTACTTGTTCGATGATTCCTGTAAACATGTTGAAGATTTTTTACAAATTTATGGAAATAAAAGGACTTTTTCCTTCTGTTCTTTTTCTAACATTAATCACGAAGTTTGTTTTGAAAAAATGAAGTATTCTACAACAATCCCTTTTCCTTCAACAACAAAGCAATTTGCACCGCATTTGTGGCAGCCCCTTTTCTTAAATTATCAGCAACAATCCATAAATTTAATGATTTTGGCTGAGATTCATCACGGCGAATTCTTCCAACAAACACCTCATTTTTTCCTTGTGCAAACCGTGGCATTGGGTATTCGAAATTCGCAGGATTATCTTGTAAAGTGATCCCGGAAGTTTGTGCTAAAATTGATTTTACATCTTCTACCTCGAACTCGTTTTCAAATTCGATATTCACAGCTTCAGAATGTCCACCTACCACGGGAACACGCACTGCAGTTGCTGTTACAAAAATGCTTGGATCTAAAATCTTTTTGGTTTCATTGGTTAACTTCATTTCCTCTTTGGTATAACCGTTATCTAGGAAAGAATCACATTGAGGAATACAATTTTTATCGATTTCGTATTTGTAGGCCATTTCACCCGTAACACCATTACGTTCGTTTTCAAGTTGTTGAACCGCTTTTACTCCGGTTCCTGTAATGGATTGATACGTAGAGACAATCACACGCTTGATTTTGTATTTGTCGTGTAAAGGTTTTAAAGTCAAGACCAATTGAATAGTAGAACAATTTGGATTGGCAATAATTTTGTCCTCTTTTGTTAATAAATCACCGTTTATTTCAGGAACTACCAATTTTTTTGTTGGATCCATTCTCCATGCAGAGCTATTGTCTACAACGGTTGTACCAACTTCGGCAAATTTTGGTGCCCAATCCAAAGAAGTTTCACCTCCAGCAGAGAAAATAGCTAAATCAGGTTTCATTTCCACAGCAGTTTGTAAACCTACAACTTTGTACGAATTTCCTGCATAAGAAATTTCTTTTCCAACTGATTTTTCAGAGGCTACAGGAATTAATTCTGTTATTGGAAAGTTAAATTCTTTCAAAACTTCCAACATTACTTCTCCAACCATCCCGGTTGCACCAACAACTGCTACTTTCATTTAAATAAAGGTGTTAAATTTAAAGGAACAAAAGTAGCAATATTTGTTTTATTTGGAAATAAAAATTTAGTTCAAAATTTCAGCTCTTTGTCTCAGTCTGTAATACTAAATTTACCTCAATCAATCAAAAAATGCTTCTTTATGCGTTTTCTGCTACAACTTCTTTTACCTCAGGTAAATGAGATTTTAATAAGTTTTCAATTCCACCTTTTAAAGTGGCAGTTGAAGAAGGACAGCCTGAACATGATCCACGCATGGCAACAGTAACCACACCATCTTTGAAGCTTCTGAAATCAATAGCGCCACCATCGTTTTCAACAGCTGGTCTGACGTATTCATCTAATAAAGAAATGATAGCATCATCATATTCTGAAGGCTCATATATTTTTTGTTCTTGGGATTCATTTACAGCATCAACTGGTTTTGGTGCAGGCATTTGAATTAACACATCTTTTCCATCAGCAATCCAATTTTTTATGAATTCACGCACTTCCATTACAATGAAGTCCCAAGAAACAGAATCAGTTTTGGTAATGGTTACAAAGTTTGCGGCCATAAACACATTTTTCACAAAAGGGAAATTAAATAATTCTTCTGCCAAAGGAGAATAGCCTTTTGCATCAGTTAAGGAAGAAAATTCAACGGACTCTCCAGAAATCAATAAATATTTATTTGCAACAAATTTCATTGTTGACGGATTTGGAGTCATTTCAGCGTATATTGTAACAGGAACTTGCATAAGATTTTTTTTGCAAAATTAAACAAACTTTTAATCAAAAAGGTTTGAAACTAAAATAATATTATATATTTGTACCTCAAACATTAAAATTATTAAACATGAAAAAGGTATTATTTGCACTTTTGGCGATGACAGTTTTAGTTGCTAGTTCTTGTTCAAAAGAGAAAAAAATCAACAAAAGATTAGATGGAACATGGAAAGCGGTTATGTTAGACAATGATGTTCTTACTTCTACTGAATCAGCTGAATTTACATTTACAAAAGATGAAAAAGATAATGGAACAGGGATAATGTCTTTAAAAGATGGTGAATTCACTCTCGCATTAACTTTTACTTATACTTTGGTTGAAGATAAAATGGACATGATTGTTGATTTCCTAGGTGAAAAGGATACAATTATGTACACTGTTACAAAATACGATAAAACAGATTTGGAATTAGTAGATAGAGAAACAAATGAAAAATCTACATTTACAAAAAAATAATTATTGAAAAATTAATTATCATAAAAGGAAGTTTCGGCTTCCTTTTTTTGTATCATGATGAAAAAAATTATTCTTACCGCTTTATTATTCAACTCAATTCTCTTTTTCAAGAAGGTAGAGTTGTTATTATTAAATTTTAATTCTTCTTGGACAATTTCGAAAATTTTCCCATTTGCTCTAGTTCTTACATTGAGTTTTTTCCTTTTTTGGAAATTAAAAAAATTGAATCTAATTAGAAATCGTATTCTCAATTATTCACTATTTATTGTGTTTTTTGTGCTTCCATTTGGAATTGCATTTGCTTTAAATCCAATTTATGAGGGTGATTTTTCTAAGGAAGGAAAAAGTATTGTTCCGCAAGATCCTCGCGACTTTAAAGGGAATGATTTTATTGTCATTACAATTCCAGGATGCAAATACTGCCATGAATCCACGGAAATGATAAACTTATTACAAGAAAGGAATCCAGATTTGAGAATAAAGTTTTTAGTGTGTACCTCGAACGAAAAGGAATTGCATGCATATCGAAAAAAATTATTACCTAAGGTAAATGTAGCTTTATCCTTGAATATAGGTTCAATTTTAAATGTAAATCAAGGTAAATTCCCTTCCTTTGTTCTTAATAAGGAGGGAAAATATACGATTTGGGACAATAATAATTTTGGAGTGCGAGCAAGGGATTTAGTAGAAGTAAAATAATTTCAAATTAAGGTGAAAAAGCATCCTCTATGTGTTCAATATCTGTCCGAAATGAATTGTAAACGATCGATATAATATCAAAACGGGTTTCAAGGTGTATATCAAACTCTAAAATATACCTATTGGCAAGTTTAATTATTTGTCGTTGTTTTGACCTTGTTACAGCACGCCAAGGTTCTCCAATTTCGGCAGTTTGTCTTGTTTTTACTTCTACCACAATTAATTTCCCCGCATGTTCACAAATTAAATCCAATTCTCCTTTTGAAAAACGGTAATTTTTGTGAACCAATAGGTATTTTTTTTCTAATAAGAATTCTTCTGCTAATTTTTCACCATACAAACCAAGTTCTTGCTGTGTCATAGCTTTATAAATTTTAAATATCCATATTTTTGAAGTTTATCAAAATAAGTCACAACTTCATCAGTGTTTTTAAGATTTTTAATCCTTGGATAATCTGGTGGGGTGCCATGTATTTTACAAAAAGCATGGTGATTGTTTTTGCACTTGATGCTGCAGAATAATTTATCTGATCTTCCTTCAAGTTTATTCTTACAATAAAAACAAACGCGTTGGACTTTCACTTCAATTTTTTGACAATTGCAAGCCATATTAAATTAGTTTAGTTAATAAAAGGTTTATCTAAGTTAAGAATTTATTTTCTAACTTCAACTATGTTCGATAAAAAATTTGTACATTGTTTTTAAATTTTATTACGCAACTAATGCTTTTTGCTGTTAAAATAATAGTATCAAAAGGTTAAGATTTTGTTGTGATATATAATAATAATTATTTTGGCATCGAGTTTCAAACCTTTTTAGTAAATTTGTCTTTTTAAATATGTCTAAAGTTGTTAAACATACTTTAAGCTTTGAAAATGATTATGATTACGAATTGATAGGGATTTGTTCCCACGTCAGTGATTATAAACTTGTTTGGAATATCAATGAAAATTTGGATTTTAAGCTAGAAAAAGCGCACGATTTGTTTGACGTTAACTCAAAAAAAGGTTCAATTTTATCAAGTCATCCTTATTATTTGATGCTTGATGATGAAAACAAATTAGACATTTATTTAATTAAAAATAAACACGAAGGGAAATATTTAATTCCAGAAAAACAACAAATTGATTATTTTTTGTTTTTGTGTAATAATTACGTGTTGAATTTAGATGATTTGTTGAACGATTTAAGAGAAGTTGATTGCATAATGGCTTGTTTTACTTTCGAACCACAGGAGTTTAGTTCAACGCAACTAATTGTTTTTGAATAGTTAATAAAAAATTGCAACGCAAATTAATAGTATGAAAAAAACCAAAATTGTAGCAACTTTAGGACCAGCTTCCTCAAGTAAAGAAACCTTAAAGAAAATGATTTTGGAAGGTTTAAACGTGTGTCGTTTGAATTTTTCACATGGTGAATATGATGTTTATGTAAATTTAATCAAAACGATTCGTGAAATTAACGAGGAAACAGGATTAAATGTTGCAATTCTTGCGGATTTGCAAGGACCTAAAATAAGAACACATGAAATGGAAAACAATGGTGTTTTTCTTGAAAATGGTAAAAAAGTTACGATTACAACGGATAGAATTGTTGGAACAGCAGAAAAATTCTCAATCAATTATGAGCAACTTCCAAAAGATGTAAAACCTGGAGAAAGAATTTTATTAGATGATGGGAAATTAGCTTTACAAGTTATTTCAACTGATAAAAAGAAATTGATTGAGGTCGAAGTAATTCATGGTGGAATATTATCTTCGAAAAAAGGAGTGAATTTGCCAAATACTAAAATTTCCATGCCTTGTTTAACACCAAAGGATTTGGAAGATTTGGCTTTTGCCTTAGAACAAAAAGTGGATTGGATTGGACTTTCATTTGTGCGTTCAGCACGAGATATTATTGAATTAAAACATTTGATTGGTCAGGCACAAGCGAAAGCAAAAGTTGTTGCTAAAATTGAAAAACCAGAAGCAGTTCAAGATATTGATGAAATATTAAAAGTTACTGATGCAATCATGGTTGCTCGTGGTGATTTAGGAGTGGAAGTTCCATACCAAAATGTTCCTCTAATTCAAAAAATGTTAATCAAAAAATGTTTTGAATTTGCGAAACCAATCATCGTGGCAACACAAATGATGGAAAGTATGATTACAAACATTACTCCAACAAGAGCGGAGGTAAATGACGTTGCAAATGCTGTTTTAGATGGCGCTGATGCGGTGATGTTGTCTGCTGAAACTTCGGTGGGTAAATTCCCTGTTGAAGTAATCAAAACAATGGCAAACATTGTTAAAGAAATGGAAAGTTTTGAAGGTATTTACAACAAAGAAGTTGCACCAGATAAGTCTCAACACCGTTTTATTTCTGACTCAATTTGTTTCAATGCGTGTAGATTATCTCAACGTGTAGAGGCTGATGCCATTGTTACTATGTCATTTTCAGGTTACACAGCTTATAAATTGGCTTCTCAACGACCAAAAGCACCAATTTATGTCTTTACAAGTAATAAAGAAATTCTAACACAATTAAATTTAATTTGGGGAGTTAAAGGTTTCTATTACAATAAGAGAGTAAGTACAGATCACACCATTGCGGACATCAAATATTTGCTTAAACAAGAAGGGTTGTTAAAGTCTGGTGATATGGTTATCAATATTGCTTCCATTCCTTTAGAGGAAAATGGAAAAACAAACATGTTGAAATTGAGTTACGTTGATTAATTTACTAAAATTTAGACGCTTTACTTGATAAAAACCTGAGTTAGCTTTTTAAAATTGGTTTCATACCGCTGATAAATAATGACAGGTAACGGCCACGAGTAATACACTTGAAAATGTATTAAATAGGGTCTGATGAAAAACAACAAATAATTGATTTTCAGTTTTTTAAGTGTAGGAAAATAAAAACAACGGAAATTAGTTCCAAATTCCCTTGTTTAGCCCTAAATAGTAAATTCTTGTTTATCAGCGGTCTGATATATGTTTTTGGGGTATTCCTCGTTGTACGCAATCAATTAACTCTGCCACCGAAGAACAACACGAATTGAAATTTTTACGTGAAAACCTCGTAAAACAGTTTTTGATACTTATCTGCATTTCGATTTTATAATCGATCTCAGTTTTTAAAAGAATAAATCAACTAATTGTTCACCCTTTTGTAATAAATAAGTTTCTAAACCCAATTTATTTGCACCTTCAATGTGCTGAAAACTATCATCAATAAAAACAGTTTGTTCAGGAATAAAATTGTTTTCATGACATACAAATTCAAAGGTAGAAATATGCGGTTTACGTTTTCCAATTTCATGGGAAAAATAAACTTTTTTAAAAAATGGATGCAAGCTTTCTTCCATAGAAACTTCTTTTAATTTACGGTTAAAACACTGTAGGTGTATTTCATTCGTATTACTTAATAACACACAGTTTTTTGATGTGTTTAATTGTTTAATTAGATTCAGATTTTTTTCTGGAAAGTCTAAAATCATTGCATTCCATGCAGCAACTACTTCATTTGGACTCACGTTTTTCGGAAGAAATTTTAGTAGTTGGTTGATAAAATATTGTCCCGAAATTTTTCCTGTTTCAAAATCATCAAATAATCCGCTTTGTTGCGCTTGGGAATATATTTCATCAAAATTTTCCAAACCCAAGTTTTGAAAAGCTTGTGCAGTATTATGATAATCGATATTTAGAATAACCCCTCCTAAATCAAAAATAATATTATCAAAATGATTTAACTTCATATTTTACGGCATAAAAAAACCTGCTGAAAAAATCAACAGGTTTTGAAAAAATTATTTTAATATTAAAGAGCAAAAGCAGCTTTAACTTTATCTACGAAATCTAATTTTTCCCAAGTAAACAATTCCACTTCTTTTTGGATTTGAGTACCATCAGGAGAAGTAAAAGTTTTAGTAACTACTTCATTTTTACGACCCATGTGTCCGTATGCAGCAGTTTCACCATAAATAGGGTTTCTTAATTTCAAACGTTGCTCGATTGCATAAGGTCTAAGGTCAAAAATTCCTTCAGCGATTTTAGCAATTTCACCATCTGTTTTATTCACTTTAGCTGTTCCATAAGTATTAATGTACAAACCACATGGTTTAGCAACACCAATTGCATAAGAAACTTGAACTAAAACCTCATCACACAAACCAGCAGCAACTAAGTTTTTAGCAATGTGACGTGTTGCATAAGCAGCAGAACGGTCAACTTTACTTGGATCTTTTCCAGAGAATGCACCACCACCGTGAGCACCTTTTCCACCGTAAGTATCAACGATAATTTTACGACCTGTTAAACCTGTATCTCCGTGTGGACCACCAATTACGAATTTTCCAGTTGGATTGATGTGGTAAGTAATTTGGTCAGTAAATAACACTTGTAATTCTGGTTTTAACTTCGCTTTTACACGTGGAATTACAATATTGATAATATCTTCTTTGATTTTTTTCAACATATCAGCCTCTGAACCAAAATCGTCATGTTGTGTAGAAACTACGATTGAATCAATTCTTTGTGGAATATTGTCATCAGAATATTCAATTGTAACTTGCGATTTCGCATCAGGTCTCAAATAAGCAATCAAATTTGATTCATTATTTCTGATATACGACAATTCTTGCAAGATTTTGTGCGCTAAATCTAAAGCTAAAGGCATGTAATTGTCAGTTTCTTTAGTAGCATATCCAAACATCATCCCTTGATCTCCAGCACCTTGAGCATTTGCCTTAGCTTCAAAATCATTATTGTCCACTTTTCTATCAACACCTTGATTGATGTCTTCAGACTGATCATGAATTGCTGATAAAATACCGCAAGATTGAGCATCAAACATGTATTCTGCTTTCGTGTAGCCAATTTTAGAAATTACTTCACGTGCAATTTTTTGTACATCAAGGTAAGTTTTTGTTTTTACTTCACCAGCCAATACAACTTGACCTGTAGTAACTAAAGTTTCACATGCAACTTTTGACGTAGGATCAAAAGCCATGAAATTATCAATCAATGCATCTGAAATTTGGTCAGCCACTTTATCTGGATGCCCTTCTGAAACAGATTCTGATGTAAACAAATATGACATTTAGTTTAATTTTTATTAATGAATACTATTTTATTGAACTGCGAAATTAATAAAAATTGCCGAAATAAAAAATGTAAGATTCTAAGACTTATAAATTTAATTGGAATTAAGAATAATTTTTAATTATTTAAGAATGTGTTTATATTCTGATTTCCATGGATGATTAAACATTCTAGTACAAAAGAGCTTAATGTTTCAGCCATTTTTCGAGAATTGAAAAGTAAATTACCGACACTTAAAATGTGAGAAAAATGAAAGTGCAAGGTCTTTTGAAGTTTATTTTCAAAAACCTTGCACCAATTTGTTTGAGAAACTACATTTTTACATTAATCCTTACTATTTCTAATTTGCTGAGCCTCCCAAGCACGGTACAAATCAAAATAACCTAAAGATTCCATTACCACAACTCCACCCAAAGTGTCACCATATTTTGCGGGAATTCCTCCAGTATAAACCATTAAGCCTCCAATTGCTGCGCTGGGTAAATTGGTAACTTCATTCATTTTTACACCATCCATCATGTAAATCATGTCCCCTTTTCTGGCACCACGAAAAACCAAACTTCCATCGTCTGCAACTTTAATGTCTGATGTCATGGCAGCAATCATTTCATTTTGATTAAATTTTCCAGGACTTCTTTTTATTTGATCTCGATCCATTTTAATTTCAGAAGCGACACCATAGGTTAAACTTGGGAAAATGTCCGGTCTAACATCTGCCGCGTCAAAAGAAAGTACTTTAGGTTTAATTTCAATCTTCCCCAAATTTACTATTCCATCCATCGGCACTTTTACAGCAATGTTTGGAATAGTGTCGCCATCAAAAATGATTTTGAAAACATATTCTCCTGGAGGCATGGCTGAAACTCTAAACCTACCATCTATATCAGACTTCGAACCATACAATGTTCCATTTGAAACAGTTTGAATTCGCGCATTTACAATCGGGGATTTATCTTTTTTAGAAATAAAGGTTCCAACTACTTCTCCCATTGAACCTTGTGCTACCAATAAGTTTGAACTTACAAGTAAAACGAATAAAATTATTTTTTTCATAACTATGTGTTTTTATTGGAAGATGCGAGCTTTTAAAATTTTCCATAAAAACAACAAAATTTTCTTTGAAAATGAAATTCAAAGCTTAAAATAAAATAGGAAAAGAAATAATAGAGCTTACTTTTTGAGAACAATCCTAAATGTCGTTCCTTTTTCTATTTCTGATTCTAACACAAAAACCTTTCCTTTGTGATACTCGGTAATAATTCGTTTCACAAGCGATAAACCCAATCCCCAACCTCGTTTTTTGCTCGTAAATCCAGGCTGAAAAATGGTTTCAATTTGTTTGTTGGGAATTCCTTTTCCACTGTCCTTAATGTCGATAAATATTTCTTTTTCGTCTTGTGAAATTGAAATATCAATCGTTCCATTTTTGTCAATTGCATCTACTGCATTCTTAATGATATTCTCAAAAACCCATTCCATCAAAGGTGGATTATGTTTCACAAAAATGGGGTCGAAAGGTTTGTGAAAACTAAGTTCTATCTTACTAGAAATCCTAGAACGTAAATACGAACTAACCTTTTCAATTGTTTTCACAATGTCGTCTAATTCTAATTTTGCATCGGAGCCTATTTTAGAAAAACGATTGGTGACAGTTTCTAATCGATCCACATCTTTTTTCATTTCTTCCACGATTTTAGGATCCACGTTTTCACTTTCAAGTAATTGAACCCAAGCCATTAAGGAAGATAAGGGAGTTCCCAATTGATGCGCCGTTTCTTTCGCCATTCCAGCCCACACCTGATTCTGTTCTGCTTTACGGAAGGTGCTGAAAATCAAGTAGGCGATAAAAATAAATAAACCAATAATTAAAAATTGAATGTATGGAAAATATTGCAGTTGCTTCAACTCAGGACTATCATCATAATACAATAAACTATTTTGATGCGAGGAAAAAATGATTTCAATTGGTTCATTTTGTTTTTTAAAATAAGCCAATGTTTGCTTTTTGTTTTTTAATTTTTCCGCCGTCAAATTGGTGGAAATAATACTATCATTTTTTGCATCAATTAATAAAACCGGCACCAAACTTTGATTCGAAATTAATTCCTGATTAAATGAATTTATCAAAGAATCTCGCTCCTTTTCTAACTTAAAAATTTGTTTAGAATCATTGTAAACATAAGTCATAAAAAGATCTTCATAGACTTCAATCGTGAACGCTGGATTGCGCAATTTCCAATCTTTGGCCAAAGTTCTAAGTGAATCTTCAAAAAGTTTGAATAACTGTTTCTTACTTAAATTTGGATAATATTCTCGTAAACTAACAGTGTCAAAATCTAAGTTAATAAACCCAGAAATTGTTCCTAAATTATCAAATAGTATTACAGGAATATCTTTATTTTTATCAATAATTTTTAGGGGAAGCGTGTAATCAGGAAAATAATCTCCTTCTACAGGTTTAGAAATTTCCTTCGTGGCATCAATCCACATTTCCATTTCATTTCGTTCTTTTTCACGTAATTGAGAAAATGTTCGATTTGTTAAACGCACTAATTCTGCCTTCTTTTTAATCGCATCTGCCCATTGTTTAACCCGATAACGTTCTTGCTCACTGACTTTGGTTACAATTTCATTGGACACAAACAAAGAAACCCCAACTAATATCAATGCGATAAATAGTAGGAAAATTTTCCATTTTTGTTTGTTTGAATACAGATTCATGGGATAAATATAGACAATAGATTTTACATTCAACCTTGGCTAAAAGTGAAATTATAAATTAAAAAATTTGATTAACCTCATTATTACCCCTTATTTGCGTAAATTGTTGCAACCACTAGCCTTTCAAATAGTTTTTC
>CAZHLZ010000073.1:0-12660 GCA_964532475.1 uncultured Chitinophaga sp. | reverse complement strand
CCCTAAATAATCCATATTCTCGTCTTTCCTTATCGATGTATCAATATACATCTTCAAAGAAAACGCTTCGAATCTGAATCATTTATGACTTTTTCAGCAGGCCCTAAATTAGAAATTTCAGAATCTCTCATTAAAACTGTTTTGTCAAATTTTGCTCCCCAAAACTTTCCATTTTCTTCTTTCAATTTTACAAATTCTGCATATGATGTTAAAGAAATGTGACCTTTTTTAGAGGAAAATTTAGTTTCAAAAAATGTAGAATTAGTATAATCTATTACAGATGTCAAATCTTGACAAATAACTATCCAATAATAAACACCTTCTTCACCATTAATAGAAGCTTTGTAGTACTTATGATTCATAATAGAACAATCAGCTATAATATCTTTCATCTTTTGACTAATTAAAAAACCCTTTCCTACAATTCCACTTTGGGAAATTACATCGGTAAGTTTCATTCCATCCTCTTTCTTAAAACTAATCGTGTTGGAATAAGAAGGGAAATCCTCCAATAAAGATTAATTCAAATCTTCTTCATTAAGTAAACACCTTACTTGTGGATAAACATTTCCAACCTCTATTCCAGTACTATTATTAATTTCAAAAAACATAAATACAAATTTAATTAATCTAGGATGATTTCATTTAGTTTGACTTGTGGTGTCTTTGACTACACTGCCGGATCAGGTGATGTACGATTCAGGGGTTTCCAACCCCACTATTAACTGCTTAAATCCAAAGTTTATCTCCCAATGTGGTTGAGACCAACCTTGTAGCATTGCAAATGACAATTTTTTTGCATTTATAAATAAGTTCATCATTTTTACATTTTTTCACATTAAGAAGTAAATTCAACTTATAAATTGAAAAATTCTTTTATTTGTTTTTTCTTCCTCTAAGCATTTTAGAGTAGTATAAAAAAATGAAAATTAGATTTTCCCCAAAAACAATGAACAAAGGTCATCGAAAAAAGAATTACACTCAAAACATCCAAGCTCAGAAAGGGTGCAATTTCAAAGTAATAATAAGCAAACCCCTTTAGGACAAAAAATAACATTAATTGCTTAATCCCTAAAACAAACCATTAATTTTCAAAGGCTTATTTACTAGATTTAAGTTTAAGGTAAACCTAATTTTTTGCACATATCCAACATCCATGTTCAAATTTTCGCTCATAAGTATTGGGAAATAAAGTCCGAAAACTTTTCCAAAACGAAGTGCCAACCCAGAATTGTAAACGAAACTATTCTTGGAATTGAAATTAAACATCCCAAAATCTGCAAATAAACCAAAAATATTAGGTTTTACGGGCAGTTGAACATACAAATTGGCGCTTGCTAGCCACGTGTGTGTAGAACCGAAACTACTTGTGCTTTTAAAACCTCCAATGTTTTCCATTCGTTGTCTATTGCTTAAGTCGTACTGACGAGAAAAGAAATAATCTTCCAAAAATAAATCTTGAAAACCAGAATTTCCACTCAAAGAATACTCGTATTCGCTTGACATCCAGTTAGAAGAATTCAATAAATTGTTAACTTGCCAAAATTTTCCAGCAAACAGTCTTAATTCAACCCAACGAGACATTTTGTTTTTTAAATATTTGTATCTAAAAGTTCCCTCGACATTAGATCGCAACAAACTTTCATTGTTTTCCAAATTGTCAAAATACTCTGTTCGAGTAGAAGCTTCAATTTCAAAATCTGGTTTTTTGTAATTTAATGAATATTTCAAAAATGCTCCTGCACGGTTTAATATCGTTCTTGGGTTAAATCCAACAACTGGTAGTTCGATTTGAGCATACCGTTCATCGTAGCGATAAATCCCTTGCAACAAAAGGTTATGAGAAAATGCTTTGTCGTCTTTTCTATTTCCTAATTTTAGGTACAAGTAAGGAGAAACTCCAGCATAATACGACCGTGCATCAGTTCCAAAGGATTTTATTGATACGCCGAGTCTACTTAACTTGACATTTTTCTTTGGTAAAAATGAATAGGAAAATTCCCCTATTCCAGCAATATTTTTTCTCCCAAAAGAAAACATGGGTGCAACAAGATATTGAAATCTTTTAAAGGGAATTCCTAAATTATGCGAAACCAAGCCTAACATCAATTTATCGGCATTATTTCCAGCAATTATTGGAGTCCAAAAATGATTATTTTTTGATCGTTCGTGATCACCAATAAAAAATTCGTAGGTCAATTTTTCTCGTTTTTTGAATAATTTATCGCTTTGCCATTGGTTGTTTGAACGACTAATTTCTGGAATTTTTTTGTTGATATCCACAATCAATAATTCCGGATTCTTTTGATCAAAATTTATTACCTGAGTTTTTCCAGACTTACTTTCTACCCATTTGGTAAGCGTATCTTTATCAGTCACAAAACTCAAGGGAATCGGTCCATTTACTTTTCCCTTCACCTTCAATTTTACAATTGTACCTTGATCCGAGTTTTTTACTTTTTTAATTTTGTAATCTATAAAATTTGTTGTTTGAATTAAATCTTCAAAAAGCCATGAAAGATCTTTTCCGGAGCTTGCCTCCATCGATTTTCGCATGTCTTCCGGTTGCGGATGTTTGAATTTCCATTCCTCAAAATAAGTACTCATTACTTTATTGAAATTTGCCTCACCTAAATATTCTTTCAGGTAATGAAAAACCAAGCCCGTTTTTTGATACATGATAAAACCATAATTTCCAGAACTAAAGTTTTCAGAACTAGTTTCAATCGGTTGGTCTTCTCCTAAAACAGTCATAAATCGGTAAGAAACATCTCCCATATCGTGGTGATTTAAGTCATTTAAATGAAATTTCCCACCCATAACCATATCAGAAAGTTGCTTATTATTTGGATATTTAGTTTCAATGTATCGCATTTCATTTAGCGTATTCAAACCTTCATCCATCCAGCCGTGAACGCGTTCATTAGAACCTAAAATCCCGTAAAACCAATTGTGTCCAACTTCGTGTACAATTACAATTTCAAGTTCCATTTTGCTACCAGTGTTTCCAATAACCGTTACATTTGGGTATTCCATTCCACCTCCTGCGGAAATTGTTCCATCCACAGCGGTTACCTGATTGTACGGATAATCTCCATTCCAGAGAGAATAATAGTAAGTTCCATCATTTAAATATTCAATTGCATCTTTCCAAATCCATTCATTTCGAGGGGTAAACATCGCCCAAGTTGTTACTTTTCGTTTTGAATGCGGCAATTCAACCTCCCCTTTTAAAACCTTAAATCTTTTGTCAGCAAACCAAGCAAAATCATGGACCTTTGATTGTGTAAATCTTATCGTTTTCCATTCCTTAGACGATTCAGGAAACACAGGGTTTTTTTCCGCTTTTCCTGCTGTTTTAGGATTTCCACCCAAAGTCTCTTTCGTTTTTTTAGCTAAATCGTTGAGAAATGATAATTCACTTTCAGTTTGTAAATCCCCTGTCGCTCCTACCACGTAATTTTTTGGAAGTGTTATTGAGACATCAAATGATCCATACTCAGAATAAAATTCTCCTTGCGTCAAATAAGGCATTTGATTCCATCCATTTTTATCATAAACTGCTGGTTTTGGATACCATTGTGTGATTTGATACGATTGCCCGACATGACCTAAACGTGAAATTTCACCACTTGGGATTTTAACCTTAAACGGAGTTGTTACTGTAATTCTATCACCTGAATTGAGTGACGAATTCAGATACAATTTGCAAATATCAATGTGTTTTGAATCGTATTCCCATTTTATGCTTTGACCATTTACCTTAAAATCTAGGGAGTCAATTCCGCCTTTGATGGAATCATTTCCAAAACGCAAAAAATTTTCTCCACTTTTATAAATTTGTTTTCCCAAGGCAGTTTTCCCATTTCTATAGGCATTTGGCCATAAGTGAATGTAGATAAAATCTAATTTATCAGGAGAATTATTGATGTACTCAAATTCTTCAAAAGCTGAAATACTGTGGCTTTTATCATCTAATTTGACTGAAATTTTGTAATTAACTTCCTGCTGCCAATAGTTTTGAGCACTTAAGCCAAACGAAATTAAGGCTAAAAAAAGTTGAAAAATGATTTTCATATAATTTTGTAATTTAAGCAAAACTAAGAATTAATCTCGAAAAAATCATTTAAAGGTCAAGAGAAATAAAATTTTGAAAATTCAAGGAAATCAAATTTTAGACTATATTTGTGAAAAAAAATAGAATGAAAAAATTAATTTTAATTTGTACAGTAGCCAGCTTAGGACTTCTTTTCGCCTGTGGTACAAGTAAAAAAACGACAAATTCAGAAAAGATAGTTGTGACAGAAATAACAACTGAAAATGAAAAATCTGTCATCGTTGGAAATGACAAAGACGAGCATGGTTGCATTGGCTCAGCTGGTTACACATGGAGTTCCATCAAAAATGATTGTATTCGTGTATTCGAGTTGGAAAATCAATTAATTAGTAGTGATAAATCTAGTATTGCGGGATTTATTTTATCTTCCGATGAAACGTCTGCAGAAGTATTCTCGGATAAAGGTGTTTTCCTGATGGATATAAAAAGCAAAAATTCTTTTGAAAGTCAAGGTTTAAAGGAGGATGTGTTTCTAAAATTAGAAAATGGGAGCTGGATTTTTGGAACAATTTCCAATAATTTGATAACTCACACGTCAAAACCAAATATGGATATTCTTGTTGGGAATGATAGAGATGAACATGGATGCATACCTTCAGCTGGTTACACATGGAGTTCCATAAAAAATGAATGTATTCGCGTGTTCGAGTTACCTCTGCAGTTAAAAACTCTTGATGAAAAAAGTATTATTGGAGTGACCTTCTCAGAAAGCATGAAAATAGCTGAAGTGTTTACAGCAAACGGTACTTTTAAATTAAATCTGAAAAATGAGAATTACTATGAAAATGCGTCACAAAATATTGTCCTTAAAAAACAAAATGACAATTGGGTTTTTGGCACTATTTCTGATAAAAAAATAACCCATAAACAGTTTGTGACACATTGAATTAACTTTAAAATAAAAGCGATACCGAAAAGCTCAACGAGTAGGAAATTAATCAAAACAATTATGAGAAAAAAACTTTACTTAATCACATTAATCGCATTTGGTGGATTCCATTTAAATGCGCAAAACCAAAAGTGTTCAGCAATGGACATTTATAACAAAAGAGCTATAAACAATCCTGAATTAGTGGCAAAGAGAGCCCAATTGGAAACACAAACCCAAAATTGGATTAATGCCAATAGTGATGCTCCAAAAACGAGAAATATTATCACAATCCCTGTTGTTTTTCATGTGATTTACAAAACTGCTGGTCAAAATGTAAGTGATGCTCAAATTGAAACACAACTGGCAACTTTAAACGAAGATTTCAGATTATTTAATACTGATTCACTTACAGATTTTCACCCTTTTTGGGAATTTACAGCTGATACACAAATCGAATTTTGTTTGGCTCAACGTGATCCTCAAGGAAATGCCACTACAGGAATCACTAGAACTCTTACTACAGTGAATGCATTTACAGGTGAAGATGGTGCTGAAAAAAGAACAGCATCAGGAGGAAAAGACAATTGGGATCCAACAAAATATTTGAATATTTGGGTATGTGATTTAAGCGCTGGTCAAGGATTGCTAGGATACGCAACTTTTCCATCTGATTTAGCTGATTGGCCAGAAGATGATGGAGTTGTGATCAATTACACCGCATTTGGTTCTATCGGAACAGCAAGTGCACCAAATGATTTAGGAAGAACAGGTACGCATGAAGTTGGACACTGGTTAAACTTATCGCACATTTGGGGTGATGCTGAATGTGGAGACGATTTGGTGGATGACACGGAAGTTGCCTTTGAAAGTAATTTTGGATGTCCAACATTCCCACACAATGCAAATAGTTCTTGTGGATCCGGAGCATCTGGTGAAATGTATATGAATTACATGGATTACGTGGATGACGCTTGTATGGTCATGTTTACTTTGGGTCAAGGAAATAGAATGCGTGCAGCTTTAAATGGTCCAAGATCAGGGTTATTAACATCGAATGGTTGTGATCCAATTGGAGCTTCTGTAACCGAAGAGTTTACATCTAACTTTATGATTTCCCCAAATCCAAGTAATGGGAAATTTGTAGTTAATGCATCTAATTCAACGAAAGCTACAATTAGTATTTACTCAATAATCGGAGAAAAAGTCTTAGTTTTTGACCAAGTAAAGACTTTCCCTTTTGAAATTAATACAAAAGACTTGTCAAATGGTACATATTTTGTAAACTTCCAAGAAGGAAACACATCTGTTACCGAAAAAATTATTATTTCAAAGTAAGGAACATGAAAAAACTATTAATTGCCCTTGTTTTAATTCCAGTTATTGGTATTAGTTCATGTGATCCAGCAAAACGAATTGCTAAGAAAAAAGCTAAAAATGAACTTCTAAAAATGGATGGAATTTATCGACTAAATGTTTCATTTATCAGCATTGGTTCTGGCACTGACTCGGAAGCAAAAAAACAATTTGAACAATTTGTTGCTGATTACGAGACGAAAAATAAAGTGAAACTTGTTTCTGAAATGGCAAAATGGGGTCGTGAAGGAGAAGTGGACTATTGTTTTAAATTAGATGAACTAAAAACTAAACAGCAAGAAAATTTCATTAAGGAACTAAAAGAACATTTGAAAGCTTCGCAACTTGTGCGATTCACCGAAAATGTACCTTGCAAAAAAAGATAAAATCAGAAAAAGTCTAGTTCACACCGAATTAGACTTTTTTTTTCGTGGAACAGGATCATCACCAAAACCTCCCCAAGGGTGACATGAGGAAATTCTTTTGATTCCCAAAAACAAACCTTTCAATACTCCCCATTCTTTTAAAGCATCCACCATATAATGCGAACAAGTAGGATTGTATCTGCAATTCGCTGGAAAAATTGGACTAATTATCCATTGATAGATTTTTACCAGTAAAAGGAAGGGGAAAATTAAAATTTGTCGGATAATTTGCATTTTGGTAGAAATAATTCATAAAATTATCTAATTTTTTTGTAAGTGTTGTAAATAATATCGTTATTTGTAAAACTAAAACTAAAAAATGAAATCTTTAATCTTCTGTTTATTCTTTGCACCTATTTATTCGCAACTTCCCTCTGATAATTGGGACGATGAAATGGTTGAAGTTGTAAATTCTGACAAATCTGGTGTTTTGATGAGTTTGCAACCAATTTTTGACGAAAAATGGCACGAACTCAACCAACCATTATTTTGGAAACAAATTATGAGATTGCACCCAGATTCATGTGTTTTTAATGTTTCTTCAACGCGTCAAATTTTAACAAAATACAGCTCAAAAAAATGGAACAAAAAAACCGAAATTCAAAAAAACAGCTATAAAGATAGTTTAAGAATTGCCTTTGGTTTGGCTCCAACAGAACAAATTAAATGTACTACGGGGAAAAGCGACTTTTATAAATTTGAACAAGTATATGCTTCCCTTACAAAAGGAGTTTTAGCATTTGAACGCTATGAATGTGACCCTTGGTATGCGCAAGCAATCCTTTTAATTGAAAGTCCTGGTCAACTTGTGAAATCAAATGTTGGTGCTTATGGAGCTTTTCAATTGATGCCTGGAGTTGCTAGAGCACAAGGATTGAAAGTTACAAAAACTATTGATGAAAGAAAGAATTTTGACCGTTCGGCTTATGCAGCTGCATCATTAATCAAAAAAACCTGTATTCCTTATGCTAAAAATATGTTGGCTGCAAAAAATATTTCATACAACGAAAGCGATTTATGGTTTCGCTTATTTGTGATGCATATTTATCATGCTGGCGCGGGAAATGTAAAAGCTGTCTTAGATAAAATCAATCCAAGTGTTGGCGGACAAGAATTAATCACAGCCATGTGGCAAACCGAAGCGGGTAAATTTGGAAATGCTTCGCAAAATTATTCTCAACTTGTTATCGCTTCTCAAATGATTTTGAATGAAATGGTTGGTGACGATTGCGTTCGACTTTTTCAATGTTCAGGAGAATAATTTTAGTGAATGAAAGTATTATTTCTTGACACGGTTCATCAAGTTTTAGAAGAAAAACTTATTGAACAAGGTTTTACTTGTATTGACGGAACAAGTTTAAGTTTCGAAGACTGCAAATCACACTTAGATGAAATTGAAGGAATTGTCATTCGTGCACGATTTACTTTAGATGAAAACTTATTAAAATTTGCACCTAAACTAAAATTCATTGCCCGTTCTGGTGCAGGAATGGAAAACATTGACACAAACTATTGTAAATCAAAAGGAATTGTACTTTTCAATGCTCCTGAGGGAAACAGAAATGCAGTTGGTGAACATGCTCTAGGAATGTTGTTATCACTTTTCAATAAGATTCACACTGCCAATAACGATGTTAAAAATGGCTTGTGGGAGCGAGAAAAAAACCGAGGAATAGAATTGGATGGAAAAACAGTTGGAATCATTGGTTTTGGTAACAATGGTGCTGCTTTTGCAAAAAAACTAAAAGGTTTTGATGTTCAAATTTTAGCATACGACAAGTACAAAACTGGATTTTCGAATTCGCAAGTAAAAGAAAGTAGTTTAGAAGAAATATTTGAAAATGCAGATGTACTTAGTTTTCATATTCCGCAAAATGAAGAAACAATTTTTATAGGGAATTCCGATTTCTTCAACCGATTTAGGAAATCCATTTATGTTTTGAATCTTTCAAGAGGAAAAATTATTGAGAGCAAGGCTCTTTTGGAAGCATTAAAATCAAAAAAAGTACTTGGAGCAGGATTAGATGTACTTGAATTTGAAAAATCGAGTTTCGAAAACTTTTTTGACAATTCACTTCCACCTGAGTTTCAAGAATTGGTAAAAAGATCTGATGTTTTGCTAACTCCGCATGTTGGTGGTTGGACGCATGAAAGTTATTACAAATTGAGTGCAGTTTTGGCTGAAAAAATTATTACTTGGCAAGATTCTCTTTGATCTCTAGCTAAGTATGGAAAAAAAACTTTTTTCAATCCAAAGTATTCTAACAATTACGCTAAGTTAATAATTTTACAAATGAATTTTATACTCGTATTTCTTGTAAGTATTGGAGCATCAAGTTTAACATTTTTCTCAGGATTTGGTTTGGGCACAATCCTTCTACCCGTTTTTTTGACATTACTCCCAGTTGAATTAGCGATTTTAGCTACAGCATTAGTTCATTTTTCAAATTCGATTTTTAAGTTTATTTTTCTCTTTCGACATGTGGACCGAAAGACCTTTTTTCTTTTTGGAACCCCAGCAATTGTTGCCTCATTCTTTGGAGCTTTGCTGGTGAAAAACCTTTATACTTTTGGAACCTTGTATACACATACACTTTTTTCAACTGAAAAAATCGAAGTTAGTTTATTGAATTTTCTTGTTGGTTCACTAATTCTACTTTTTACCTTACTTGAGTTGAGTAAAAAAATGAACACCCTAATTATCACTGATAAATTCATTGTTTTGGGAGGACTGATATCTGGATTTTTTGGAGGATTATCTGGACATCAAGGAGCCTTGCGTTCATTATTCTTAAAAAATCTAAATTTAAGCAAAGAACAATTAGTTGCAAGTTCAACCGCAATATCACTAGGAATTGATGCCATTCGAATTGTAGTATATTTAAGTTCGTTTCATCTAATCGCAAATTTAACTGAACATAAAAATCTATTGCTTGTGGCAATTTTGGGTGCATTCATTGGTGTGACAGTAGGCAATAAATTATTAAAAAAGATAAATCTCTCACAACTGAATACCTTTATTTCAATTTGTTTAATACTCTTTTCTCTATTCTTAATGCTAGGAATAATATAATTTAACCCGAAAAAAGCTACTTTTGTAAAAAAAAACAAATTGTATGTCAGGTTCAAGTATTGGTCGTTTATTCAAGTTAACAACTTTTGGAGAGTCGCATGGTGTGGCCATCGGAGGAATCATGGATGGATTTCCATCGAATTTTGAAATAAATTTGGAAGCCATACAGCATGAATTGGACAGAAGAAAACCTGGTCAATCAAAAATTGTGACCCAACGAAAGGAAGCGGACGAGGTGAAATTTTTATCTGGAATTTTTGAAGGCAAAACGACGGGCGCTCCAATCGCATTTATGATTGAAAATAATAATACGAAAAGTCAAGATTACAATCATTTACAAGATGCTTTTCGACCATCACATGCCGATTTTGTTTATGACAAAAAATACGGATTTCGGGATCACCGTGGTGGCGGACGTTCAAGTGCACGTGAAACCGCTTCACGCGTTGTTGCAGGAGCATTTGCAAAACAATTTTTAGAAAAACTTGGAATAAGCATTCACGCATACGTTGATCAAGTAGGCAATATTTCAATTCCTGAAGATGTTGAAATTAATTTTTCAGAAATTGAAAACAATCCTGTTCGTTGTGCACATTCAGAAACCGCAAAAAAGATGGAAGAATTGATTCTTCAAACAAAAAAAAAGGGCGATACAGTTGGCGGAACAATAATGTGTAAAATAGAAAATGTTCCTGTAGGTTTGGGTGAACCCGTTTTTGACAGACTACATGCTGCCTTAGGACAAGCAATTCTCTCAATCAATGCCGTAAAAGGATTTGAGATTGGGTCAGGTTTTTCAAGTAGTGCGAAATTTGGATCTGAACACAATGATATTTTTAATTCTGACGGAACGACAACAACAAACCACAGCGGAGGAGTTCAAGGTGGAATTTCCAACGGAATGCCCATTGAATTTAGAACTGCTTTCAAACCTGTTGCTACAATACTTCAAAAACAGTCTAGCATCAACGCTAAGGGAGAAATTATTGAATTAGAAGGAAAAGGTCGTCACGACGCTTGTGTTGTGCCTCGTGCAGTCCCAATTGTGGAAGCAATGGCTGCAATTGTTTTGTTAGATTATTATTTGATTGCGAAAGCGTACAGTTAGCATACATTTAAAAGAAGAACAGATTGAAAATAATCACATGGAATTGTAACGGAGCATTTAGAAAGAAGTTTGAACGTATTTCAGACTATGATGCTGATATTTATATTATTCAAGAATGTGAAAATCCTTATGAATCTCAAAATTCAAAATATCAAGAATGGTCTAAAAATCATCTTTGGATTGGAGATACCAAAAACAAAGGACTTGGAATATTTGCGAAACAAGAAATTAGGCTAAAACAGTTGGAGTGGACTAATAAATTTAGAGACCATACTGTAAAACATTTTTTGCCTTGTCGAGTAAATCAATCATTCGATATCTTGGCGGTTTGGACTCATAAAAACAATTCTCAATATTTTGATTACATCGGTCAGTTTTGGAAATATTTACAAGTAAATAAGGAAAATTTCAATGAAATAATTTTAGCAGGAGATTTTAACAGTAGTGCAATTTGGCATCATTATGATAAGTGGTGGAATCATTCAGATGTGATTAATGAATTAAGTGAATTAGGAATCGAAAGTTTATACCATAAGTTCACAGGAGAATTGCAAGGAAAAGAAAGTAAACCGACTTTGTACTTTCAACGGAATAAAAATAAACAGTATCATATTGACTTTGTTTTCGGAGTGCAAAAATATTCCGAAAAACTAATAAATATTGAAGTTGGAAGTTTAAATGAATGGTTGGTATTAAGTGAGCATATGCCGATTTTGTGTGAAATTGAAATTTAAAAAAACGATATGCTAACAGCAAATAAGCACCACTTTCATGAACGCCTATTTGCAAAACGATAAAATCAAAAAAAATCTGATTGCTCCCTCATAAACCGAGCATTTTTTTTGAAATTCCCAAAGTATTAAACAAAAAAAATCCTTAACAACGAATTGCTAAGGATTTCCATATAAAAGATTTTATATTATTTTTTTGTTCTACCGTAACGTGTATTGAATTTATCAATTCTACCAGCAGTATCCACAAATTTAACAACTCCTGTAAAGAAAGGGTGAGATTTGTGAGAAATATCTAATTTTACTAATGGGTACTCATTCCCATCTTCCCAAGTTACTTTTTCAGTTGCGTTTGCAGATGAACGACATAAAAATGAATAGTCGTTAGTCATGTCTTTAAAAACAACAAATCTGTAATCTTCTGGGTGAATATCTTTTCTCATAATATTTATTTTAATCTATTTTTTCGTGTTTTGAAATTCTATTAACTTTCAATTGTTTAAAATTTCGGAGTGCAAAGATATTAAAATAAATTTACAATCCAATATTTTAAATGAAATTTACTTCTTTACTTTGATTTTTTTAGTTAAATCAATCAAAAGTGGTGTTGCAATACAGATAGAAGAATATGTACCTACTAATACACCAACCATTAAGGCAAATACAAATCCTTTAATTGCTGCTCCTCCTAAGAAGAAAATAACCAACAATACCATGAAAGTTGTAAATGAAGTATTAAATGTTCTTCCCAAGGTTGAATTCAATGAATCATTGATTTGCGCTCCTTGGTCATCTTCATTTTTTCTTAAACCTAAATACTCTCTAATTCTATCGTAAATAATTACGGTATCATTCACCGAGTAACCAATTACAGTTAAAATCGCCGCAACGAAAGATTGATCTACATCCATGTTGAAACCTAATAAACCGTGGAATCCAGCAAAAATACCCAATACAATAATAACGTCATGTGCCAATGCTA
>CAZHLZ010000072.1:0-12670 GCA_964532475.1 uncultured Chitinophaga sp. | reverse complement strand
GTGGATTTCTGCCCGAGCCCGAGGGACCGGGCCAACCTCGGGCGGGTGCTCAAGGCCACACGCGACGTGATGGACAAGGCCCGGGACATGTGCTGAAAAGGCTGTAAAAATTCCAAAATACAATAAGTGGTATTACATTATGAATGTAGGGATTTCAATCTTAAGCCTCCTAATTCTAATTCTATAATTATCGACATGTTGAAATATTTAAATGAGGTAAAAATTCAGGTACTGGAACAAAAACTTGAACAAGCAAAAATTATTAAAAAAAAATTAGAAAATGATGGTCATTTGCCTTTAGAAGACTCATTAAAATCAATGAACTTAAATAAAAATATTATCCTAAAAGGCCGAGAAATGAAAAACCTTGGCAAAACAGTTGAATTTAATATTGCAAATTACCAAGAACTAAAGGCTTTAAATGATTTAATTCTTGAATTTTCACTCGTCGATATTCCATTCAGGAATGATTTTAAATTAAAAATGAATGAAAAGTTAATCGAACAACGCGAGAAATTAAAGCTTCTAAACGATAGTAATGATAATCACATTGAGAGTGAAATATTGGAGTTTGAAATTGAAGAACTAATTGCTTTTTTGCAGAATGGAAAGTAGATATAATAATACATCTCGAATTTCACGATTTGACAGTTTAGCACCTACGGTTTTCGAGATGTTTTTTAAAATAAATTACAAGCAAGATATGTGGGGAAATTCAAAATCAGCAATGAAAGGTAGTCCAGGAATATGGTCGCACTCTTCATTCCGGAAAGATAAATCTGATTGCTTTCCTCAAAAGGAGTTGATACAAATAATTGACGAGCTTGATTAATCGTGACCTTTGAAGTTAAATTTTGTACTTGCATATGTAATCAACAATTATTTAGTAATTAATCAAAAAAACTAAATTTAGCCCCTACTAAATAAAAATACATGTCTCAAAACAAAGTTCATCAAAAATACCACAGCGCGATTCCTTTATTTTACATTCACAAAAAGGAACATTTATTACCAAAGGAATTGAGAGAAAAAATCCCTAATTCTACCATTTCAACTTGGAGAAGTACAGCTTCTGATTCTTATTTTGGATATGAATATGATTACATTTCAAAGGAAGCTTTTGATCAGTATGAATTGATGCTGAAATATCAAAATTTAAAATCTGTTGTAAGCGTTTTAACATCAGTTTGGGTCAAAAGTTCTGATATCTTTTTACCCATCTTGAAAAATACATATTATAGAGAAAAATTTGTTTCTATGGCTCAAGAGTTGAACAAAGTTATGCCACGAAAAAAAATACTCAAACTCTTCCAATTATCTTCTCACCAATTTTCATATTTACTAACAGATGTAAAAGAAAAATGTGGACTTTCAGTTTTAAATCGTTGTTTTAATAAACATCCAAACCAATTAACTCAAGAAGATGTGGAGAATCTTAAAGAACTTTATCGAAAAAAGGAATATGCTTGTTGGCCAAATTCTTCGATTTATTTTAAAGGCTTACAAGAAAATTTGATTAATTGCTCTATTACAACTTTTTACAAATACATTCGATTATTAGGTCTGAAAAGAAAATTTATAACACCTAAACCTGATTGGAAAGGTTGTAAATCTACTCGCACAAATGAATATTTTCATGTGGACACCACTTTCATTCGAAAATTACCATCAGGCGAAAAAGCAGCCATTGTTTTGTTGAGCGATAACTTTTCGAGAGCAATTTTAGGATATAATCTTGCTTCAGAAAACGCTTCCGAATTTGTGAAAAAAGCCATGGAAATGAGTATCAATACTGTTCAAGAAAATCATCCAAATTTAATTGAAAAAACTACTTTAGTTGCAGATGGTGGTTCTGAAAATCATGCTGCATGTATTACTGAATTAATTTCTGTTACAAAAAGTCCAATTATGAACAAAGTAATTGCCTTGAAAGATGTTTTGTTTTCAAACAGTCCAATTGAAGCCATTAACAAAATCATGAAAAGATACATCCGTCATCATAAACCACAATCTTTGGAAGAATTAGAAAAACTTTTACCGGAAATCATAAACGATTACAATTTCATTCGACCGCATTTAGCTTTAAAAGGAATGACACCTATGGATGTTTACACCAAAAAAAAACAAAAAGTTTATTCTGAGCAAATTGCCTTAGCTCGAAAACTTCGAATTGAACAAAACACGCGTAAATGTTGTATTTTGATTTAATCATCGAGAAAAAATTCAAAATGGAATAGAAAATTTCATTTTTTCACTATCAAAAATCTTATAATACAAAATCAAGAATAAAGTTCTAAGATTTCGATTTGAATTTCACTAAATTTATTTCAAAGTTTCCATTAAGTTTGTCAAAACAAGCGATATTATGTTTGACAAAATCAAACTTTTACTTTTGAAATTTGATTCTTTTAACAAGAATTTTAAATGATTGTTTTTTAGTAAATTACGGTATACCGAATAGTTTTTTGTAAAATTAAAGTGTAATTTGCTGAGGAAGAAAAAAAGAGAAAAAAGCCCGAAAAAATACACTTCAAAAAACCACTTAAACACTTGTTTTTTAGATGGAAATGAGTAAAATACAATTTTAGTTAAGTTGTTGTAAATTAGATTTTTACATTGTTAATAACTTTTTGACTTTTCTATAAAACTACAAGATAAAATCGTACGGGAACGGCGGAAAATCAAAAAGCACCATTTAGAACATGCCGATTCATTATTAACAAAAATTCATCTTCCCGATTCATTCTAATAAGTAATTCAATCTTTTGATTTTTCTCATCTAAAAAGTCTAATTTAATTCCTCTTAAACTAAAACCGAGAGCTGATTTACATTTAGCTTTTTTTATTGAAATTATTTTCTCAAAATTTATGCAATGAAGCAAATTTAATTGTTTTAATATTCCAGCCATTAATAAATTACCAGTAATATATAAACTATCGTTTCCAATTATAATTGTACTAGATTTAAAACTACTACCAAGATTAGAATTAATTTTGTTAACAGAACAGCCTTTACTTTTCCACAAATAATTAATTTCATTTAAATTAGTTATTTGCAATGCTTTTTTTCCATTTCCATATAATTTTAAAAGCATGAAAATGAATATAAACAAAACAAAGTAAATAAAAATAATTTCAAAATTCATTGGCAAAATTATTTGATTTTATTAAGTTTTGAAATTAGAGCTTTGTTTTCTTTTTTTTCTTTCCGTAATTGCTTTATTTCCTTGTAGGTATTATTACGCTTCTCTCTAACATCTTTAATGTCCTTTTCAGAATAATCTCCTTCGTTTTGATTCATTAATTCTAATTTGTCTGAATATTCATTGTAAAGTACTTTTTGTGATTCAATTGCTTTTGTTAGAGCTTTATTAGTTTCCTTTAACATTGTTTTAGCTTGATTAGCAAAAACAACTAATCCAGGAATTTGCTTTTTTGCATCATCAAACATTTGCTCCCAAGTATAAGTTTTTGAAACCCATGTTCTTGTAATTTCAACATATCCAGCTGCACCAGCACCAACGCCAATTGAACCTTCAAACGATAAGTAGCCAAAAGATAAGTCATCTGAGAAATTAACAGAAGCTCCAGCACTACCTGCAATAACATCACCTCCGTGAATACCCGCAGAGTAAGACCAACCTGCAACATCTGATGCCTCTCGAGCCATGTGATATTCAACACCAACGGTTAATGATGCTGCTAATCCTTGAGGAAGAAGAAGGCTTCCTCCCATTGTAAACGAGGCTGAAATTCCATATTTATCAAATATAGCACCTCCTGAAATCATTAAATGAGCACCCGTAACTGTTGCTCTTCCTGTAAGATGTACAGAAATAACTTCAAGTCCTTCTAATTCAACTCCATCAATAACTCTATTCTCACTAAACGCATAAGGTGAGTTATGAGGGTATTTTTTTGCCAACGGGTCAATCGCAAAGAACCTACCAATACGAGGGTCGTGCATTCTATACTTGTAATTTATACTACTTCCCTCAATGTCTTTCACCTCGTCATCCTTCTCTTGTCCCTGGAATCCATAGCGGTAACTCGCTACTTGTTCATGTCTTCCAAATAACTGCATCCCAAATGGGTCATAATCACTGTATGAAATTACATCTGGAGTGAAAAAAGCAACTGTTCCAGCATCAGACCCAGTTCCTTCTATAGGTAATTTACGGTCTGTAACAACATTCAGTACATTTCCTAAATGGTTGCTTAACTCATAATTTTTATCACCTATTTTTTGATTGTAAAAATAATTTGATGTGTTTCCTGCACCGATGAAATCAACTCTTATTTTCGGATACTCAACCCCAACTCTACTTGAACCAAAAATAGAACGTTCTTCTAAATAAAGATTTTCACTATCTTCTATATTTCGCATGTAAACGGCCATTTGGTTTCCTTGAGCGTCAATAATATAATACGTGCTTTTTGGATTCAGGTCATTGATGGAAGTAAATTCTTTCTTCTCAACTCTATTACCCATTGCATCGTAATCAAAGGTAATAATTTTTCCGCCAACAAATTCAATTTTATCAATTTTATTATTAACTCTCCACGAAATCTCAACAATTTCTTCATCTAAATCACTAATCAATTGTCCTATCGCATCATAACGATAGTTTTTGTCTTCAGTTATCAAAGGAATTGTGTTTAGTATAGGATTTGTCAAAGTAGATTGATCGTCTATATCTTCAATAAAATCTGCTGAGTTTGACCCAATGTCTTTAACGTAAGCTAATCTATTTGTTGCATTTAATGGAGTTAAGGCTAATGGGTCATATTCAACTCCTAAATCTGTATAATATTTATATTCAAATTTATCCATTAAAGTTGAATTCCCATCTTTCGGAACATATCTTTCCATTTTTGTTATATTCCCATTACGATCAAAACCATAATTTGTAGAATAATGAGATGGAATATTAGGAGTACCAATTTCTTGATAATAACCCGTCATTGATTTTATTCTATGTAACTGGTCATAAGTATATTTAGTTTGATGTGTTTTAAGCGGATTCAAGTCCATATTTTCATCTGTATTAGAAATTGCTGTAAGCATACTTCTTATATTTCCATTATACAAACTATTACCCATATTTCCTGCGCTTATGGCATTAATTTGTGAATAATTTAGCATACTTACATTTGCAGAATTATAATCTTGCTGAAAATAACTCAAACTGAAACCAAACACATCTCTTGCAGCATTTGAATTTAGATTTGCGCTACTTGTATTTCCATCTAAGCCCATCATTGTTTCACTTTGTTGTTCCCCGTTTAAAACTTTTAACCATCCTTGAATGGTGTAAGCATAATCCAAAGCTTGTACTTTTTTGTCTCCTAACTCTGTTCTTGCGAGTGGGCCATGATCGTAGTAAAAATATTTGGCATCTTTTTCATAAATGATTCCATCATCTGATGTTTCGACAAGTGTAATGCGGTTGTCGGCATCATAATTGTATTTATGTATGAACTGATCTATTTTTTTTGGCTGGTAAATTACTTTATTTACATTTCCACTTACTAAATCATATTCATATTTTATCCTTTTGTGTGCTTGCAGTTTTGACACCAAATAATCATCGTGATTTACTTGTAACATTTGAATTACATTTCCATGTACATCGTAGTCATAAAATGTGCCATGATCATACTCCGCACTTAAAGTTGAATTTGAAAAAATGTCAGCCAAGTATTCAGCTTGGTAAATAACGCCAACTATTCTATTTCTCGTATTATTACCTCCGTAACTCCCCTCAAATAAGCCGGTAACTTGAACCGCATTTGTTCCTAATTTTGCAGAAATATTCTGTAAGTTTGAATAAAGTGTTCTAGTCACTTCAAATCTATTTTGATCAGCAATATTAGTAGGGAAATTAGCTGCATTAACGTCAGCTAAATTATTGGTCGAAGTAAGTACAAATTTTCCTTCAGCATTAAAACTATATAATGGTGCTAACATTTCACCCACTTCAACAACTCGACCTAAAGGATCGTATTTTGTATAAGAAAAGCGATTGTCTGTTTTTTGTTTTGCATTTTGACTCACAACTAATCTACCTAATTTATCGTAGGCAAATTGACTTATCCCACCATCTGGAGTATGTTGATAAACTAACTGATTTAAGGAATTGTATTTATAGTTCGTTTTAAAGGTGTGAATTGGAGCATTAGCCGCATCATTTGCACTAGGATTTGATGTTCGTTTATTATTTATGTCCACATTATTTGCATCATTATTAGATGTTATAGGAAATCTTTTTACTCCGTTTGGTGGAACGGTTTGAACTAAATTACCTGCTCTATCGTAATAATAAAGTGTATAGTTGTATTCTTTGTCTTTTTGAGTTGAGGTAAATGTTTCTTTCAAACTAGTCATTGCTTGCTCAATGTAAGACTGAATGAACTTTTCTTCGGTTTGTTTAAGGTAAATAGAATATTGATTTTGTAGGTTTACAAGGTTCAAGTTTTCACTAAAAGTAACACAAGGATCTACATAATCTGCTGCAACTAAAGCATTAAGGCTTTCTAAAGATGAATTTTGTGAATTTGTAGGAATTATGGTTTCACATAATAACGTTGCATTAGCATTTGAAAGTGCAAAAATGGTGTTGATATATTCATTCCAAGGTAAATCACCATTCAGGTTTGTGATGTAATCGTAATAAGCATCAACTCCTAGCAGCAAATTAGAATTAGAATATCCTAAAACAGTATTTGAAAAGTCTAAAATTGATAAATAATGTGTCCCATTTACCCTTGCTGAAGGACCAACCGTTATTACATAATCCTGGTAGGCTCCAAAAATATATGCGGAATTTGTATTACAAAATGATTCTTGGCTTAGATAATACTGATCATATTCTTCATCAGTCGTTTTTATCACTTCGTTAGTTAAGAAAGTACGATATGATTGATAGATATCTGTACAACTAATTGGTGCAGCTAGCACTGGTACACAGCTAGTACATCCATCGGTAGCAAATTTCGTTGGATCTAACCAATAAAATGAACCTTCTATTTTGATTCCCTGATAATAAGCTTCAAAGGTAACCGGGTCATTTGTTGAAATTATTTTTAAATCATAAATACCTGAGGAAAAAGTTCCTTCAGCCAAGCCACTTCCAAATGTAACAAAAGGTTTTAAATATTGATTACCTAAACCAGTGTTCAAATAATTACATGTGCCAGATTGCACTAAATATTGTGCATTCGCTTCTTCAGATGTTATTCCCAAACTGAAAGAATGTGAAGGTACTAAATTACGGCTGAAAATATATGATTTTGTGTTGAAATCAAAATCAGATTTCATATATGGATACAAGGCTTGTAATTCATTTGGCGCATAAAAGGTTGATTCTTCGAAAAAGCTCTCTGGGTCATTAAAATTTCTACAAAACTTATCTCCACTTGAATTATAAGCTGATTTGACAGTTAAGTTTAGGAAATCTTCTAACAATACTTCTATACTTGCTTGACATTGGCAATCAAATGATAATTTTGTTTTGAGTGGATCGTGAAATTCAGAATAAGTGTAAGTTGAAACTGTATTGACAGTAGTACCATTATTCAAAAGAAAACTCATTAAGATTTTTTTATCTTCTAAGGGGTTTGAACTGTGAATAATTTTGAACTGGGTTATCATATTTGCATTTGTAGGGACTTGGGTTCCAAAATTAAATAGGTTTGGTTCGTCATAATTATCTCCTGCGATTCTTATACCCAAATTACCCGACATCACCTCAAATGTAGTATATTGAAATTGAAAATACTCTGAAAGTAGACTTTGTGCATAATTTTCAACTGAAAAATTAAAATATTCACTTAAATCTGTTCCCCCATCTAAATAAAATTGCATGTATTCTTTCATTTCGCTCTCAAATCGTTTTTGCTTATCGCAGCTAGGATCTGCGGCGCTAATTGTGCCATTTATAATTCCTGTTTCATATTCTGATTCGCATGCTTGAAAATCTATGGCTACATTTGAATAAGTCACAGTTACAACTTTTTCTACAGCCGTTAATGGATCTGTTCCAACTTTAAGAATGACTTGAAATGAGGTATTGTTAATCGGGAAAAAACCATAGACATCGTATATATTCCAATCATCTTCACTTAAAGTTGACCAAGGATATCCCGTGATAGCTGGAAAAGTAAATTGAACATCTGCTGGTTGTATTGCATTTGCAAAATTTAATACCAAATCTGTTGTTGCTGTTTTGGTTATAGTTAAAGAGGAGTTTGCATTATAATCGTTTCCTCCTGTAAATTCAGTATAAAGTCTTGGTGTCAATTGAGGAATTGCTGACCAAGGAATATTAGTGTTAGTTGTTGTTAAAAATCCATTTGCTACAAAACCTGCTTTTAGGAAGTTTTGCATATCATAAGCTGACGGACATAAGCCTGTTTGCTGCCAAACGGAATAAGAAGCATCTGCAACTGCATTTTCTACAATTTGTGTTTCTGAAAGTGATGCGTCAAATAAAGCATCAATTCGAATAATTCGGATTTCTTTGTTATCGTATAAACTACCGCAGGTATTATCAGGCACAGGCAAGGTTGCATTTTCATCCCAATAAGGAGTAAAATAGTTTTGAATCGCTCCATAAGAACTTGTATAATCAAAAGATTGAATAAATCCTGTTGAAAAACCTCCTAAACCAATGCATCCGTTATAATCTTCTTGAGTATAAGTATAGGAGTCCATCATTAATTGATTGATGGTAGCTTTTAAAGACAAATAGTTTGCAATGTAGGATTGAACAAATTGGTCTTTTTGTTCAACTGTTGCAGTAGCTGGAATGTTACCCCAATCTGTGTTTGTGTTTAAAATACTTGAACAAACAGGATCATTACCGCAAAATATACCATCAGCTAAAACTTCAAATAAAGATTGACCAGTATTTTTATAATTTGAATTTAATGCTTCATTCATTAAATTTAACTTAATTAATTCAAAAGTGCCATTAATTTTCGGGTAATCAAGCTGAAAATAAGGATCTTGAGCAATTATATTGAACCCTGTAGCCGAAATAAAATCAATCCCTGTATTTCCACCTAGCCCATTTGCAAGATCATAGGAAGTAAAGGTTTCATTACTGTTATTTAGGTCTCTTAAAATTTGATCAAACTCTTCACTAGTAGGAGCTGAACCATAGGCTCTCATGTTACAAATATCTTGTTGAAAGGAATAATTTGAATATTCCGGGTGATATTCGATTAATTCTTCTCCCCAACTATCTTGGTAATAAGTAGCGAAGTCACTTAAATTTATTAAATATTTTGGTTGAATGTAGCCATCTACAATTGTTAAAGCATATTGCTCATTAATTTGTGGAGAATAATTCACACCATCAAATGTTACGGGAACTCTTGCTAAATCTCCATTTTCATCCAAAAAATCTATTGTTTGCCATGATGGTGCACCTAATTGATTACTTGAATGATAAACACTCAATGGATCTGTGCCATTTATATTACCATATTGCCCACCTGGTCGAACATCAGCTAATAACATCTTATGAAATACATAGCAATTTGTTTTTACCGTACATGGTTCATTACATTCCTTAACTAATTGGTCATATAAATCGTTATATTTCATGCGTGCTTCAGGACTATCATCTTCTCCAGATAAAAACAGCATCTTTTCTGCAAAATCTTCCTGTGGACCTAAATTGGATACACAAGTGGCGCAGTCAGTTGCATTACAATCTTGCACATCTCCGCTAAAATCAAATTCTGAATCCGTAGTTTCAAGAAAACAATCATTACGATTACTTAGGTAATCATTTTTGTAATTTTCTAAGGCTTCTTCATTAATTTTAATGCTTTTACTAAGGGTATAAGTTCCTTTCGTTAAGGCATCAGAAACACCCGAAATTGTTTGCATTACTTGTTCTGCTGTATTAATTCCTTCAGTTCCAATTGCAGTTATTGTATTTTCATATTTAACTGTTCCACAATCATCCACCAATTTTATTTCTACATCATAAACAAAATTGTATTTATTAGAGGTTTCACAAGAGGGATCTAGATACTGGTTTGGAGTAGCTTTATAGTCAAATGCAATTACATCGTTATTTAGTGCAACGCCAATTTGGGTTCCAACTTCTAAAACATCGCTCAAAGCACCAAATCTGCCTGAGGTTTTTAAAATATTGTTATCAAATTCTGTATTTTCAGTATGGGGAATGACTTGATTTAATAAATCTGTAGTTAATGGGCTAGAGGCTGCGGCTTCTTCCAAAACACTTAAACTTGCGGGGCTTTCACCTGCCAAAGCAGTTGCAATTACTCGTCCTTGGGCATCAAGGTAGGAAACACTTATTTGTCCATTTGCATCAAGCACCATATTCTTTTTATAGCGTTGCATATAACCAACTTTGTAACCAAATAATCGATTCAATTCTTCTTGTTTTGGTTGCAAATAATAATAAATTGTTTCTTTGCCTCCACCAATGGCGTGTGTTATTCCAACACCACTTTGTCGTCTTATTCTACCCGTATTGTCAGGTGTGTATTCTACCTGGGTAAACGGAAAGCCATTGGATTCTGGAACAAATTGTTGCCAATCTTGATCTTTTGCCGTCTCATATCCATAAATTGAGTAATATAATCCTGCTCCTGTTGAGGAACTAACTGGTTTAACTGTTTCTGGTGTACAGCTGCTGCTGGATGTTGTCCAATCGATTTCTTTTTGGCTATAAGGTTTATTTGAGCTATTTAAATTTAGTCCTTCGTAAAATTTAATTGAAGGATTTCTTAAGGGTACAGGCAACATTTGAATAACTCCTCGTCCTTCGTTGTCATAAATTGTTTCACCAACTATTGCTTTTTGATTACTATTTATTTTGGTGACCGTTTGTCTCGAACGCAAACTACCATCAAAATATTGAATCACTTCCTTCTTTTTACCTTCTTCAGCGTAAGTGCTTTGGAATTGCCAATTCTTATCAAATTCATGTTCATTTAATATTTTAATTGCCCTGGTCCAATGGGAAATATTAGTTTTTGTATTTATTCCGTCAGAACTCCATGCTGTGAATTTTTCCTTCTCAAAATTCTCCATCCATCTACCAACTGCCCGAACTCTATAAACAACATAACCTTTTGAAAAAATATTTGAAATTCTATAAAATTCGTCCTTAGTGCGAATCCTGCTACAATTATTTTTAAAATCTAATTCAGTTAAAGGGATTTCACTGGGAGCCAATACATTTTCCAAACTCATTTCTGAATAATTATCAATCCATGCCCATTCTAACTCATAGAATTCTGCACCTGGTATGTGATTCCAAGTAATTTCAATTTCTTCATGATTAGATGCAATTAAATATTCTCCAAAAGCTTTTTCTTCAATAAAATTATTGTCTCCATCTTGTATAAAACTTACCGCATTTACGTTTACATCAAATAAACTTGATAGATTTAATTTATAATACCTCTCAGCAAAAAAACCTGCTTCTAGATAAATAAAACTTGCTATGGAAGAAGGAGCATTGATTACTGTTGCTTTGAATTTATGAACATCAGTCATTCTATAATCTGAAGCGTCAATGCTAACACCATAAATTAGTTCTTCATTTTGATATTCTATCGATAAATCAACACTAAATGGAAGCCCATCTTGAATACCGTAATCCGTATATTTGGTAATTAGCACTGTGAAATTATACGTTGTTGATGCTATAAAATCCATCCCTTCACGCTCTGTTAATCCCAAACGCAAATAGCTATAGGCTTCTGCATCTACAAAATTCCCAGTGTTAAGACTATAAAAATCTTTATCAACGGAGTTTATCGTTGCTCCATTTATGGCTGAACCCTCAATTCTATTATTCCAATGAACCTCTGAACCAAAAAGATTGGATGCAAATACCAATGCTATAATTAAAATATAATTTTTCATCTAATTAATTTTTGCGTTTATCAACTAATGCGTAATTTTTATAATCTCCAACTGGAGTCAATACCTTATTATTTACTTCTAAATATCTTTTTAAACTAAAAAAATCTACTAATTCTTCTGGCTTTTCTTTGTATTTTGAAAAAGTAATTCGTAAATGTCCTTGATGAAAATCATTCTTTTTATCATCTTTTGAAAAATCTTGATTGCTACTGTAATAGAAATCCAATTGATTTATCATGTATGTTTTTTTGTCCAAACTAAGTTTTACTAAACTATAAGGATATTTAATATTGTCTTTAAAATAAAAAATGAGCTGGTATTTTCCATTTTTTGTTTCTAGTTTAATCTCCGAACATTCTTTTAAAATTCCATCTACGTCTGTTTGAACATTTACATTTTTTTGTGCGGCGTTTAATTCCATTATCTGCTCAGAGTGATTTACTTTCAGATAAAATTCGCTGGTATAAATAAATTCTGTTGTATTAATCTTTTGATATATGTTTTTGTTATTTTTGTAAATATAACCTTCATACGAATTATCAATTTCTTTGCTTTTATGACCTTTGAACAACTCATAGGTACAGAAATATTCTAATTTAGTTTTCTTCTTATATACTTCATTCATCTTGTTTATCAACTCACGGGCTTCCATTTCCCATGAATTAAATGAAATTAGCATACCTATTAAAAAAAACATCTTTTTAAACATCTTTTATTTTGTGCCATTTAGGAATGCCATACATTCCTCTA
>CAZHLZ010000071.1:0-12707 GCA_964532475.1 uncultured Chitinophaga sp. | reverse complement strand
AAGTTCCACGATTAATCACTTTGTATTTTATCTTTTTCACAGGTTTTTCTGCGTTAATTTTAGCTGAGAATTGTTCTATAAAATTGCCTTCAATGCTTGATTGATACTTAATTTTTGTTACAACAGGTTTTTCAAAGTTAATTCCGTCGTAGGAAATTTGTATTTCTAAAGCAATAGGCATAAAAATCCAAGATTTCACATCTTGTAAACAAGAAATTTTGAATTCTTTTAACACTTTTGCTTCATTAAAACTAATTATTCCTTCTGCATTATTTCCTTGATAACCCTGCCAAGGACCAGATCTGAAGTCTTTCCCACCATTTATTCCGTCAATTAAGGCTAGGTCACCACCTCCAGTATATTGATTGTTATAAACGGAGGTTAATTTTAAATCCATACCTTTATTCAATTTATAAAAGGTAGAACTAACAGCTTGAAAACCATTGTCTTCATAAATAGCCTCCACAATAATATTTTTATCCAATTCTTGATTTTCCTTCAAATAAAATGCCTTCGCTTTAAGAGTAGTTGTGCTATTGAAAACTAATGGATTTGAGTAAAGATTACTTTTTTGAGTTGGCTCAGAATTGTCAGTTGTATAGCGGATTTGAGCTTTAATTCCTTCCAAAAGTTTTATTTCAGTTTCAATACTGTCTTCAAATGTGTTGGTAGTGGCAGTAAAATAGGGAACTGCTTGAAGATTTTTTTCAGCATCGTCATCAATATCACTTTCATACGAATTATAAGATTGATTTGGAGTATTCCCCATGTGAAAAACAAGTTCTCCACCTGCTAATAAATCTTCATGTGTTATGAACAGTTTTGTATATTTTTTCCCATTTAATTCAATTTCTTGAATGTATTTGTTTTCTGGAGAATTATTTAATGTTCTGATTGAAAATGTTTTATTGTTTTCAAAATGAAAATTTGCATATTCTTGAATTGGTCGACCAAAAGTATAAATTGCCTTTCCCGGACAAATTGGATATAAACCGATTGCCGACATGACATACCAAGCAGACATTTGACCGCAATCTTCATTTCCACTCAAGCCTTCTGGATTATTTTGATACAATTCTTTTAAAATTTGATCTACCTTTTCTTGGGTTTTTTGAGGTTTGTTTGTATAATTGTACAAATAGGCCATGTGGTGCGAAGGCTCATTTCCATGTGCATATTGTCCGATTAATCCTGTGATGTCCGATTGCTGACGACCTTCTAGTAAACTTGAACTTGTAAAAAGGCGATCCAGCCATGCTTCCAAACTATCTTTGCCACCAAGTAAAGTTCTTAAACCAACAATTTCCTGAGGAACAGCTAATGAGTATTGAAAACTATTTGCTTCTGTATAATTGAAATTCACTTCCGAAGGAACAAAAGGTGAATGCCAAATTCCACCATTTCGTGGACGCATAAATTTTGTTTGAGGATCAAAAAGGTTAATGAAATTTAATCCATTTTTTGCATATTTTTTTTGAATTACATCTGAAGCATTAATATCTTTTGCAAATTGAGAAATGCACCAGTCATTGTAAGCATATTCCAAAGTTTTTGAAACCGATTCTGGTTCGTTTCTAGATCCAATAAAACCCTGATTTGCAAAATAATGTTTTCCTAGTTCATCTTTTTGAGCAGTTTTTAACATTGATTCCAAGGCAAATTTGGTGTCAAAATTTTGAATTCCTTTTCGATAGGCATCCAAAATTACAGAAACTGCATGGTATCCAATCATACAATCTGTTTCATTTCCCCATAGTTCCCAAACAGGCAATTCTCCCGTTTCTTTTGAAATTTCCAAAAAAGTATTTATGAAGTCTCCCGTTCTTTTTTGCTGAGTCAATGTATAAAGTGGATGAGCAGTTCTGTAGGTGTCCCAAAGTGAAAAGATGGTGTAACGATTGTTTTTTAAATTTTGATAAATTTTGTTATCGTTGCCTCGGTAAAATCCATCCACATCGGAAAAAAGAGCAGGAGTGAGGTAGGAATGATAAATTGCTGTGTAAAAATTTGTCATGACATTCAAATCATCAGATGTAAAATGTAATTTATTCATTTCAACATTCCATTTGTTTCGAGTGGTGTTTTTTACAATATCTAAATCAAAACCTTGTATTTCTTCGAAAAGATTTTTTTGTGCTCCTTCAATACTCACTCCAGAAATTCCAACTTTTAAACGTATGGTTTTTGTATTTTCTGGAAATTCCAAAAGTAATTTTGTTTTTTCTACAAGTTTTGCCTTTAAGTATTCATTTTCAAGTTCTAAATAGAAATAGAAATGTTGATTTTTCGCCCACGCCTTTGAAATTCTTTTTCCAGAAACAATTTTCTTGTTTTTTAAGTCCTTATTTATTTCAAAATCAAGTAATTGATCGCGATGACTCAAATCAATTAGTATGAATTTTTTGCCTGAAGCATTATTAAATGTATATTCTTGAATTCCAGCTCGTTCCGTTGCTGCAAGTCGCACATCAATATTGTTTTCAATTAATTTAACGGAATAAAATCCTGGTTCTGCTTTTTCATCCTTGTGAGAAAATTTGGATCCGTAGCCATTTTTATCTTCGTAAAGTGCTTTGGTTTTTACTTTTCCTTGTTGGGGTACAATTAATAAATCGCATAAATCTTCCACCCCAGTTCCACTTAAATGCGTGTGACTAAAACCATAAATAACAGAATCGGAATAATGGTAACCTGAACAGCCATCCCAACCGTTGTAACGAGTGTCTGCTCCCAATTGAATCATCCCAAATGGAGCTGAAGCTGCGGCATGTGTATGACCATGTGCTCCAGTACCAATAAAAAGGTTTACGTGTTTAGAAAAATCATATCTTTTTCTTGAATTTAAATCATTTTTTGCAGGATTAATGTATTCCTTTCGGATTTCTTGATTTTTTTTTAATTCTTCAAGCTGGCTAAATGCATTTAGTGAAATGAATAAAAAAAAAGAAATTTGATTTATGCTCAAAATTTTCATATAGGTTTTATTATTGTTTAAATTTGAATTTCACTGTATCCCAAAATACGGAAGCCGAGGCTCCTAAAATTGCAGCGTTTACATTATTTAGAGATGAAATTCGAATTTCAATTTTATTTTTATAGATATTGAGAATGTTTTCCTCCATTGCCGCTTTCACTTTTTCGGAAAAATATTCGCCACTAAGGGAAAGTCCACCAAATAGAATGTAAGCTTGTGGATCAGAAAATGCAGCAAAATCAGCCAATGCACTTCCAAGAACTGAAGCTGTGTAATCGACAATTTCTTCGGCGAAAATATCACCTTCAAGCGCAAGTTGAAACACATCTTTTGCTTTTGGATTTTCAAGCCAAGTTAACTTGGAAATCTTTTTGTTATCGGAAGGCATTTCTCGAATACTTCTTACAACTCCTGTAGCTGAAACATAGGTTTCCAAACAGCCTAATCTTCCGCAGCCACATAACCTACCGTTAGGTACTACACGAATGTGACCATATTCTCCGGCAATCCCATGTTTTCCAGTTATAAGTTCATTGTTTGAAATAATTCCACTTCCTAAACCAGTTCCAAGCGTAATTGTAACAAAGTCACTCAATTCAGCTGCTACTCCGAAGAGTTTCTCGCCAATTGCTGCAGCATTCGCATCATTTGTTAAGAGTGTTTTTTTGTTGAATTGTTTTTCAAATACAGCAACAATTGGAATTATTCCTTTCCATAATAGATTGGGCGCAAAATCGATGGTTCCCGTGGTTTGATTTCCATTTGGGGCACCAATTCCAATTCCATGCAATTCCTTCAAGTCAATTTTTGTTTCAACTATTGAAAAAATCTTTTCGGCGAGGTCATCAACCCGAGGAAAATCAGCCGTGGGTAAAGAATCTTCAAATAAGATTTCACCCTCCATGGTAACTATACCAAAAGCAGTATTTGTTCCACCAATATCAATTCCTAAAGCATATTTTTCCATCGTTTTGCAAAGATAATAAAATAAAAAAGCTGTCCCAAAATTGGAACAGCTTTTTTAGAACTTTCGTTCTTAATTTATTTGATAATCATTTTTGTAAGATTCAATTTCTCATTTGAAATTGTTACAAAATAGTTTCCTTTCGATAAATCTTCTGTATTGATTGAAGTTTTATTACCAGTACTTGCGATTGATTTTACGATTTTCCCGCTCAAATCTGAAATTGTAATTTGAACATTCCCATCATTTTCAATTACTAAAACATCATTTACTGGATTAGGATACACATTGAATTTTACATCGGTAATTTCGTGTACTTTCGCTAAACTAGGATTAAAGTAGATTCGATCACTTGCATAAACGAAATCGCTTCCACTTCTTTGTGGACAGAAAATTTGTAAGAACAATTCATACACACCAATTCCTGTTGTAATTGCATAATCTTGCACAACATTAATTAGTCCATTTGTGTCAATTACTGACCAAATAACTTGAATTGAATCGTTTGAAAGATAAATCAAGTCGGAAATGAAAGCTGAATCAAGTGTTAAATAATCGATGTTACAATCTTCAATAATGTCGTAAGTTAAAGTATCAACAACAGTAGAATCAGTGTAATTTCCTCCATTGTAAATATCTGATGGATTTGAAATGATGTAATTTAGAATAAGAGAATCTCCTGCAGCATCAGTTACAAAAACAGAATATATACCTGCACACAACCCGCTAACTTCTTGAGAAGTTTGACCATCTTGATGCAAGAAATAATATGGTGCTTGTCCGCCCCAAACATCTACAAAAGCTGTTCCATCGCAAGATCCATCAATGTTTGTTGTTCCTGAGTACACATATCCACCTAAATCATAATTCCAATTCACTGAATCGCTAAAAATAATGGAAGTTGAAGAAGAAACACATCCTGAAGCATCTGTAATTGTCACTGCAACCGATGAACCAGCGCATTGTTCTTGGATTTGTTCAGTTGTTGCTCCATTTTGCCATACATAAGTAAAGGGAGGAACACCGTTTGATGTAACGCCAGTAGCTGTGGCATCACATGAACTATTTGTACTTGCGTTAGAAATATAAATTGAAACGTTAAATTGGTCACATGGTCCAACTACGCCAGATTCAACTACAAAAGTATATGTCTCCACAATTCCATTAACTGTTACTTGTACACCATAATTCCCTGGGCATAAATTCATTAATATACCATTTTCTTGAATTACTGCACTTGAATCTGTGTATAACCAAGACCAAGTTGTAAAAGCTGTGGAATCAGTTATGAATGCGTAACCATCACATGAATTTGGGCTAGAAGTATTAACTGATGTAACAGGACTTTGTGCCTGAAAGAAATAACTTGTTCCTAAGAAAAGGATCAAAGTTATCATTTTGTTTAAATTTTTCATATCAACTAATTTTTAGAGTTTATACCCTAATTACTATTCAAAAACTAAATGGTTGCTTGTTGATTAAAATTAAAAATCATCGTCATCGTCCAAATCAAAGAAACGGTTGTTTTTCCCACTTTTTTTGTAGGCAGCCATTTTTTGTTGTTTTGGTTTTCCGTCCATCAATTTTTTTTCCTTATCGACTTTTTTAGGAGCATCCTTTTTTCGATCTAAAACCTTTAATTTATCAGGGTTTGTTGGAATAAGTGCAGGCTTAATTTCTTCACCAAGATCCAATTTTTTATATTGTTTATCTAAACTATTGTCAGAGGATTTTTCAAAAGGTTTTTTATCCCCAAAGTCTCTTCTGGGCTTAAATTCTGGTCTTTCGCCACGATTATCAGGTCTTGAATTTGATCTGTCGTCTGCTTTTTTAACGGCAATCTGCCTTCCCTTTAATGTCATGCCATCTAAAGAACTGATTGCAGCGTTTGCTTCTTCTTCATCAAACATTTCAATAAAAGCAAATCCTTTGGATTTACCAGTTTCTTTATCCATCGCAATGGAAACTTTGTTTACTCTTCCGAATTGCTCGAATTCAGCTTTTAAGTCTTCCTGAGTTACGCCATAATCTAATTTGGCAACAAAAATATTCGTCATAAGAAAAATAAAATGGTCTGAGACCCTTGTTTTTAAACGTTTTTTATAAAGTTGAACAATAATTTATGTATCGAAAATAATACTTTTTTTTAACATTACATCAAAAACAAAAAAAAAGTGCGAAATATTTTTCCGCACTCTAATTTTTATTTTAAAAAATTCTATTTATTTTTCAGTAAATCTCTGATTTCAGCCAACAATTCTTCTTGCGTTGGACCAGCTGGTGCACTTGGAGCTTCTTCGTCTTTTTTCTTTTTTAAAGCGATGTTCATTGCCTTAATTAACATGAAGATTACGAATCCTACCACTAAGAAGTTTATTACTGTTGCTAGGAATTTACCGTATAAAACGCCATTCCACGCTAATTCTTCTAATTTTTTCACTCCAAGAGATTCCATTGCTGGTTTTAATAGTAGGGGAGTAATAACGTCAGTTACTAAGGAACTAACAATAGCTCCAAATGCAGCTCCAATGATTACTGCTACTGCAAGATCAACCACGTTGCCTCGCATGATAAATGCTTTAAATTCTTTTAACATAGTTTTATTTTTTTGCAAAAATAGAAAAGACATTCAATAATAAACAATAATTTACTTAAATTCTTGGCCTTTATTTCTTTTCATTGTTCTTAAATCCTTAGGAAGTAATTAGTGAAATCCAAAGTGAAATTTTGTTTGTAAATCAAAAATTTAACTAAATTTTTCTGCCCTTAATTAAAACCAAAAATGTACTAATGAAAACAACCGTGATGGAACTTATCGGCATCAAAATTGCCGCAACAAGTGGTGTTAGTTTCCCTGAAAGGGCGTAGCTTAATCCGAAAATATTATAGGAAACTGAAAATAAGAGGCAAACAAATAAAATTCTCTTTGAAAAAGCGGAAATTTTTAGAAGTCTATCAATGTTTGAAACGGCATCTCCATCAATAATTGCATCTGAGGAAGGTGTAAATCGAAAAGAATTTTCAGAAACAGCAATTCCAACAAAGGCTTCTTGAAGTGCTCCTGAATCGTTTAGTCCATCGCCAAACATCAATACTTTTTTACCGTCAGACTGTAATTTTTTGATGTATTGTAATTTATCCATTGGACTTTGATTAAAACAAATTTCAGTATTCGATGGGAAAATTTCCTCTAAACCTTGCTTGTCCTTTTCATTGTCTCCAGTTAAAACATGTAAATTATAAGCTTTTAAATTCCCCAGAGAGTCCTTCAAATTTTCTCTAAAAACCGATGTGAAAATAAATTTTCCTATATATTTATCGTCAATCGAAACAAAAGAATTAACCTCATAATTTTCAGAGGATTCAACACCAATAAATTTTGCGGATCCAATCTTAATAATGACTTCTTTTTGTTCCTGGTTTTTTAGTTGAGACTTAATTCCTTGACCGGGAATTTCTTCAAAACTTGTAATTTCTAAGTTTTGAAATTCTACTTGTTCTGATAAGTGTTTTTTTATCGCTACAGAAAGTGGATGTGTGGAAGATGAAACTGTAACTAAAATTTCAGTTACATAATCTAAAAGTAAATCTTTATCTCCCTCAAAAATAACACCTTGGCTATTATTAGTTAAAGTTCCAGTTTTGTCAAAAACCAAGTCGGTAGTTTCATTAATTCGTTCGATTACAGCTGTATTTTTGAGGAATAATTTTTTTCTTCCTAATAATCTCATTACATTTCCATAGGTGAATGGGCTTGACAATGCAAGCGCACATGGACAGGTAACTATTAATATTGAAACAACCACATGTGTGATCTGGGTTTTATCGATAAAAAACCAAGTGATTCCTGCTACTAAAGAAATAGTTAGAACAGCAATTAGGAAATAAATCGACATTTTGTCTTGGTGAGATTTATTGTTTTTGGAATTTTTGTCAATACTTGAATCGTTCCAGATTTGTGTTAAATGACTTCGATTACTTTTGTTTTTAACCTCAAAATCAACAGTTTTTCCTTTTAATTTTCCGCCTGCATAAATAAAATCTCCTTTTTTCTTGTGAATGATTGTTGATTCCCCAGACACAAAACTAAAATCAATTTGTGCATCTTTAGAAATTAAAATTGCATCGCAAGGAATAATTTCCTCATTTCGAACCCTAAAATGATCGCCTACATCCAATTTTTCAATTTCTACGATTTGTTCTGAATTACCTTCAAGTTTTGTAATGGCAACAGGAAAATACGAAGTGTAATCTCGTTCGAAGGATAAGGATTGATAACTTTTGTTTTGAAACCATTTTCCAATTAGCAGGAAGAATATGAAACCAGAAAATGAATCCATATAACCTGGACCTTGACCATTGAAAATGCTCCATAGACTTTGAGCATAAAGGGCAATAATTCCAATTGTTATCGGCACATCAAGATTTAAACTTTTATATTTCAACGCTTTATATGCCGAAATAAAATAATCTCTTGCCGAATAAAACAAAACTGGAATGGAAACAGCAAATGATAGATACGAAGTAAATGATCTAAATTCTGGATTATCACCTTCAATACCTAAATATTCAGGAAAAGCCCATAACATGATGCTTCCGAAAGCAAATCCTGCTACTCCAAATTTGTACAAGAAGCTCTTGTTTAACTTCTTTTCTTGTTCTTTTCTGTCCCCAAAATTTGCTTCGTAACCAATTTTATCAAGTAAGAGTGCTAATTCTGATAATTTTAACTTGTGATAATTATAGGTGAATGTTGCTTCCTTTTTGGTGAAACTAACAAAACTGGAAATTATTTCAGGATTTATTTTTTGAATATTTTCAAGTAAATAAATGCAAGAAGAACAATGAATCTCTGGAAGATACAGGGTTATTTTTGCAATGTTTTCGTCCTCAAAGTCAATGTATTTTTTTCTAATTTCCTCAATATCTAAAAAATCATATTTGAAATTAGAACTTTCTGAAGGCTTTTTACCTGCAAATTGTTCCAAATTGTAAAATGAGGATAAATTGTGGTCGTTTAAAAGTGAATAAACCGTTAAGCAACCGTTACAACAAAATTCTTTTTCGTCCTTGAGATAAGGTTTCGCTTGAATTTCATCACCGCAATGAAAACATTTTTTTTCCATCAGATTGTTTTTGAGAACATTTGTTTTTCAAGCGTTTTATCAAATAAATAGGCATCAAATGCCATACAGATATTTCTAACAAAAGGTACTCCAATATTCGTTACGCTAATTTTTTCACCTTCAATTTTGACCAATTTATCTTCTTCCAACATGCTTAAATTAGAGATTATCTTATTATAAAATGGAAAAGTAATCGGCAATTCTGTCGAAAATTGGCACATTAATTCTAAAATAGCCTTTCTCAAGATTAAATCTTCTTCAGATAATAAATGACCACGAAAAACTGAAATTTGTTCATTCAAGGATTTTTCTTGATAATCTTCCACATGTTTTTCATTTTGGGCAAATGCAAACCAGCTATCAGAAATTGAGGAAGCTCCTAATCCAATTAGTAAGTTTGTTTTTTGGGTGGTATAACCCATAAAATTTCTATGTAGGGTTTTTTCCTCAAAGGCTTTTGCTAAATCATCCGTTTTTAAGGCAAAATGATCCATTCCAATTTCAATGTAACCTGCTTCTAAAAATAATTCTTTACCTAATTCATACAAAGCGCGTTTATTTTCACTTGAAGGCAAGTCATTCTCGTCAAAACCTCGTTGTCCATTTCCTTTGATCCACGGAACGTGTGCGTAGGAGTATAAGGAAACGCGATCAGGTCTCAATTTTATTGTTTTTTGAACGGTATCTTTAAATCCAGCAATATTTTGTTTGGGCAAACCAAAAACCAAATCATGTGATATTGATTTGTAATTCAATTCTTTAGCAAAAGCATGAACCTTTTCAACTTCTTCAAAACTTTGCACACGATTTATTGCTTTTTGTACCTCAGTATCGTAGTCCTGAACACCAAAACTAACTCTTCTGAAACCTAAGTCATACAAAGCTTTTAAGTGTTCAAAACTGGTATTTTTTGGGTGACCTTCAAAGCTAAATTCAACTTTTTCAGGGTCTAAATTTGTATCAGCTAAAATTCCTTCAATCAATCTTGTTAATTCTGAAACGTGAAAAAATGTTGGAGTTCCACCTCCTAGATGCAATTCCAAAACTTCTAAATCAAATTTTTCCTTGTATATTTTCCACTCGTTTAATACGGCATCGACATAGTTGTGCTCCACGCCATGATTTTTTGTAATTCGTTTATGGCAGCCACAAAAGGTGCATAATGATTCACAAAAGGGAAGATGAATATAAATACTTGCTTTCTTTGAATTGAAAAAACTGATGTTTCGTTCAATGGATTCAAACCATTCTTTTTGATCTAACTGCTCATTTTTCCAGAATGGAACGGTCGGGTAGGAGGTGTAGCGTGGACCTTGGACGTTATATTTTTCGATTAAATTGCTCAATTTTTATTTTTTTACAAAATTCAGCCTATTTTTCAGTCTAAAAAATGATTCTTATCATCTTTACTACTATTTTCTGCGAAGTCTCAAAAATTGATTAATAAAAATGAACTAGTGATTAAATGCAATTATAAAAATCAATCAAAAAAGCGATCAATTATTTAATAATTACACCTTTAACTCCTAATTGAGGAATCAATTTTAGATTTTTTTCAGTAATTGTTTCTGGAAGAAAAATAAATTTTTTGTCGTACATCACATCTTGAATCCAAAAACTCACCCAATATTCATTAGTTAATGCAAAAACTTCTTCCATTACGGGTTCAATTCTTGCAGCCTCATTTGGAAGTAATATTTCCATGCAATGTCTTAAGGTTGAAGTTTTTACTTTTTCACCTGTATTTACATTTTCGCCATAACCAGTCGAAGTAATGATGATTCCCTCCATAATTTCATCTTCTTTTAAATTCAGAAGATAAGTATTGTAAATATATTCGTCATTTTCACCCTTTTCTTGAACAATTGCAACTGCAACATTCTCAACCTTAGGACCTAATAATTCTTGACGCATAAAATAAGATTTGTAATTTTTTTGGATACCTAAAAACTAATTCGTTGTTTCTTCAATTGAGTTCTCTGTTGTTTCTTCTTGATTAACAACTTTACTTTTCGAACCTTTTTCTTTTGGGAAATACTTTCTTTGTCTAATTAAAATCATGATGACACCTGAAGAAATGGAAGCATCAGCGATATTCCAAATTGCAGGAAATACATCGCTTCCACCTAGCCAAGGAACCCAAGACGGCCAGGTTAAATTAAATTGAAACATGTCAACCACATTTCCAAATAGGAATCCAGAATGACGAATTTCTTGTTGACCAAATATTCCACAATCAGCCTTAATTCCTGAACCTTCTAAAAAATTAAAGGAAAGACAAGGGTCAAATTTAAAGATAAAATCATAAAACATGGAATCGATTAAGTTTCCAGTTGCTCCAGCAAAAATTAAGCCTACGGCAATTAGAAACTCCAATTTGACTTGCTTTTTAGCTTGCTTGTACCAATAAATTGCTAAACCGATAATTGCTCCTATTCGAAATAAACTTAAAGCTAATTTTGCCCAAATGCTTGCTCCAAAAGTGGTACCAAAAGCCATTCCTTGGTTTTCGATATACATAAGTCGAAACCAACTTCCAATTAAATTTACAGGTTCATCGTATACCGTGAAAGAAGTTTTGACCCAAATTTTTAGAATTTGATCGAGGGTCAAAATCAACAATACAACAAGTCCGACAATTAGTAATTTTTTTTTCACAATTATTTTTGAGAGTTTTTGGCTTCAATACTTAAAGTTGCATGCGGAACCAACATTAATCTTTCTTTTTGGATTAATTTTCCAGTTACACGGCAAATTCCATATGTTTTGTTTTCAATACGTAATAATGCGCTATGCAAACTTTGAATGAATTTCTCTTGGCGAGCAGCTAATTGAGCAACTTCTTCACGAGAAAGGGTTTCAGAACCATCTTCCATCATGTTAAAAGTTCTACCTGTATCATCAGTTCCGTGATCATCGCTTAGAGATAATGAACCTTTTAGTAAAGTTAAATCTTCATTTGCCTCTACTAATTTTCTATTGATTAAATCCTTGAATTCTTTTAAGTCAGCGTCTGAATATCTTGTTTTTTCTTGTGACATACTTTTATTTATTAGTTTTTATTTTAGGTTTCATTTTCAGAACCGCAAATATATGCTAAAAAAAAGTTTTTGGGTACCTGCAAATGTATTTTTTCTTAACAATTTTGTGAGTTCTTAACATTTGATTTTAAAAGAACTTAAAAAGTATCAATTTTCCTGTCATAATTAAATACAAATCGATTGAAGATATCATAGAATTGTTCCATTTACCTAACTATCAAACATAGCCGAACTATAGTCCTCCATTTCATCAGCACTAACTTTTTTCTTTTGATTGTTGAGAACAAACTTTGAAATTTTAAAACGAATTGTCTTACTTCGCTTGCCAGCACTAAATAGAATATCGACGATAAAAAAGCAGCAAAGTAAAAATAAAGCTATACTAATTGTTTCTCCAATAATCAGGAAAAAAAAGCCAGATAAAATTACAAGTACTTGTTGAAAAAAGATACGAAAAAAAGAAGTGGTGATGAGATGTTCGACCAAAAAAACATGGTATTTCTTTTGAAAAACAAAATTTTGTAATGTATAGGAAACAATGCCGATTAAGGTTGCCAAAAATGCTTGTTGAAACTCAAAATCCTTGAAAAAAAGTGTTGTAT
>CAZHLZ010000070.1:0-12815 GCA_964532475.1 uncultured Chitinophaga sp. | reverse complement strand
CATCTTAACTAATCAATCACAATATCAAAAGCTCGCAGTAAGCCAATCGCCCCTTCTTTCGAAAATTTTGCTTTTTTAATTTTATTATTTTGAGGGTCAATGATGTAATTGTAAGCCGAACGAAAATCACATTTCTCCAAATTTGTATTTTCAAAGATTGCACCCAATAAATTGCAATTTTGAAATGATTTTTGAGAAAAATTAGCTTCCGTGAAATCCACTTCTTGTAAACTAGATTCTTTAAAGCTACAATGCTTCAGATCAATTTTATAAAAAGAAGACAGATTTAACTGACAATTATCAAAATGAACTTCGAAAGAAAAGGGATTACATTGTTCAAAGTGTAAACCGAGCAATTTACAATCATGGAAAGCAACATTTTTAAAACTCACATTACCAATTTTCGCCATGCTAAAATCACAGTTTTCAAAGGTACAATCCATAAAAACAGTAGAACTCAATTCGCAGGAAGCAAACACACAATTATCGAAAACACAGTTTTCATAAGTTGTTCGGACAAAAATCTCTTCTTGAAAGTTTTTTCCTTGAATTTGTTGGTCTTCGATGATGTTTTTTTGCATAGTTATTTTACTTAAATCAAGAGTCTATAGTCTAAGGTCTAATATCTAAAGTCTCATTTCAATTCTACCCAATCTCCATGTTCCTTAATCAAATCCACCAAAGCATCTACAGCTTTTTCTTCATTGACATTTTTCCTAACGACTGTTTTTTCCTTATATAGGTTAATTTTTCCAGGTCCAGTTCCAACGTATCCGTAATCGGCATCTGCCATTTCACCTGGACCATTGACGATACATCCCATAATTCCAATTTTTATTCCTTTCAAATGGGAAGTTTTTTGTCTGATTTTGGCAGTAGTTTCTTGCAAATCAAATAAGGTTCTACCGCAGGATGGACAAGAAATGTATTCTGTTTTTGAAATACGTGTGCGTGTTGCTTGTAAAATTCCAAAAGAAAGTGAATTGATATCCACTAAACTTTGTTTGCCCGTAATCCACAATCCATCTCCAAATCCATCGATGAAATGAATTCCTAAATCAGATGAGGTATTCAATTGAAAACGCTCTAAATCTTCCGAGCTTTCCTCGATTTTTAAAATCACAGGATTTAAAATTTGCTGTTCGTCTAAGAAACATCTAAATGCTCTTAACACTTGCGTTTTATTATCGAAAGATGTAGTTACAACTAAAATTGCTTTCGGATTATTTTGAATCAGTTCTGTGTTATCTTCTTCTAAATCAATTTTCAAGAAATACATATTTAAATCTGAATGATCAAATTTTCTTATTGAATTTCTATCAAAAATTGGATGACAATGCTCGCGTGTTGTATATTTTTCAAAATAGCTTTCAGCATCAAAAACAGCCCCTAAAGTTCCGGGAATTTCAAAATTCAAATCTTGTTTTCCCAAATACACATAATCGGCCGCTTGATCTTGTAAATTCCATTTATCTAATGTAACAGAATAATTGTATCCAAAACCAAAAAAGTTTGCAGCTTTTATTTCATTTTTTTGAGATAAATCTGCAAAGACAATTGGGTGATTTTTTCCTCCAATATTTTGAATGGAATTACTTAATCTTTTATTATATTGAAAAGGATTATAAGTTAAATTATTTTTAGTTTCAACTAATTTAATTTTTGATAAATTTTCAAACTTTTCAACTAATTTTTTCGCAACAGGAATTTCGAATTCCGGATCCTCAGTTAAAGACACACGAATGGTATCTCCTAAACCGTCTTCAAGCAATGCTCCAATTCCAACCGCTGATTTTATTCTTCCGTCTTCTCCATCTCCTGCTTCTGTTACACCAAGATGCAAAGGAAAGTGCATTCCTTCTTCCTTCATGGTTGCAACTAACAGTCGGTAAGCTTGAACCATAACCAAGGTGTTACTAGCTTTCATGGATATCACTAGGTTGTGATAGTCGTTTTTGACACAGATTCTTAAAAATTCCATCGCAGATTCGACCATTCCTTCTGGTGTGTCTCCAAAACGACTCAAAATTCTATCAGACAAAGAGCCATGATTTGTCCCGATACGCATTGCTGTTCCATGTTCTTTACAAATATGTATCAAAGGAGTAAACTTTTGCTCAATGCGTTTTAGTTCTTTCTGGTAACTTTCTTCAGTAAAATCAATTTCTTCAAATTTCTTTTTGTCGGCATAATTTCCTGGATTGACACGAACTTTTTCAATCAGTTTAGCAGCGATTTCAGCAGCATTTGGAGTAAAATGAATATCGGCAACTAATGGGGCAAAATATCCTTTTTCATTTAAGATTTGTTTAATAAGCCCTAAATTTTCAGCCTCCGTTTTGCTTGGTGCAGTTAAGCGTACTAATTCGCAACCAGCGTCTATCATTCGAATGGATTGTTCAACAGACCCATCAGTGTCCATAGTGTCTGTGGTGGTCATCGATTGTATGCGAATGGGATTTTCTGCTCCCATTTTCAATTTTCCAATCAAAATTTCTGATGTTATATTTCTTTTTCGATTGAAATAATCCTCACAATACGTCATTTTGACACTTTTATCCATATCTATTATTGTTAATAAAACACAAAACTAAACATATTTATGTTCATTTTGTTAAGTTACAGGGCTTTTAAAATAATTCTTTGTCGAAAAAACAATTATTTTATGAAAAAAGTTTTAACTTTGTATATTATAATAAATTAAAATGAGTTTAAAAAACATCACTTTTGCTAAGTCTCACAATGCTGAGTTTTACAAAACACTTCAATCTCGTGTCAGAGATTACTTCAAAGAATCAAAAAAATCAAGATTTGCAAATTACAACATGGTATTGAAGACAATTTTTATGATTGCTTTGTATATTGTACCGTTTGTTTTAATGTTAACCGTGTTCGAAAACCCGTGGATTATCTTCTTGTGTTGGGTTTTAATGGGTTTTGGTATGGCTGGAATTGGTTTATCTGTCATGCACGATGCGAATCACGGAGCATATTCTAAAAACAAACTTATTAATAAGACAATTGGTATGGTGATTTCTTTTTTGGGAGGAAATGACACAAATTGGAGAATTCAACACAATGTCTTACATCATACTTACACAAATGTTACAGGAATGGACGAAGACATTAATCCTGGAAAAGTTATGCGTTTTTCTCCACATGAAGAAAGATTGAAAATGCATAAATATCAGCATGTATACGCATGGTTTTTTTATGGTTTAATGACTTTAATGTGGTGTACAGTAAAAGATTATAAGCAAGCTGTGCGTTACAAGAAATTGGATTTGATGAAAACTCAGGATATTTCTTTTGGTCGTCATTTGTTTGATATTATCTTTTCAAAAATCATTTATTTTTCAATCTTTCTAGTTTTACCATTGTTATTTACTCCACTTCCTTGGTGGGGAACAATTTTATCATTTTTGGTGATGCAATTTATTGCAGGGCTTGTACTTGCTATGATCTTTCAACCAGCTCACGTAGTACCTACTTCCAATTATCCAGTGCCTGATGATAGCGGAAACATTGAGGCGGACTGGGCAGTGAATCAATTGTACAATACTGCAAATTTTGCTCCTAAAGCTAAAATTTTATCTTGGTATGTCGGAGGATTAAATTACCAAATTGAACACCATTTATTTCCAAATATTTGTCATATTCATTATGATAAAATTGCCAAAATTGTAAAAGAGACAGCTGAAGAATATAATTTACCTTATATTTCTCAAAAAACATTTTGGGGAGCTTTAGTAGAACATACAAAAATGTTGCGTGATTTAGGAAACAAAGATTTTGCTCCTGCAATTCACTAAGAATTTTTATATAAATTTTAATTAGACTCAAGTTTTCTTGGGTCTTTTTTTTAGTTCATTTTTATATAAATTTCTCAGATTTTGTAATTTGACATTAAATTAATTTCAACTATGAATTTAGAAGAATTTCGCAATTTTTGTTTGAGTTTGGCTCATGTAAGTGAAGGATTTCCATTTGACAACAAAACGCTAGTTTTTAAAGTACATGGTAAAATGTTTGCCTTATGTGATGTTGATAAATTCGAAAGTGTGAATTTAAAATGTGATCCTGAAAAAGCAATCGATTTAAGAGAACAATTTTCAGGAATTTTTGCAGGATATCACATGAGTAAAAAACATTGGAATACTGTGCAGTTGAATGCTGATGTGGATGATAAATTGCTCTTAGACCTCACAAAACACTCTTATGATCTTGTTTTCGCTAAATTACCTAAAAAATTGCGTTGATATTACTACAAGATACTTAGTTATTTAAAGCTTTTAATCTCTATGAAAGAATATTTTGTGATAATTTCATGTGTTTTTTTTTCATTATTTATGATTATTGCTTTATATGGTGATTCTTGGATTATTCAGACCTCTATAAAATGCTTGCTTAAAATAATTAGATTTTTTTTCACAGAACGTAAATAGATTACGTTGTAGCCACCGTATCTTTGCTAAATTATATCAATAATTATGAAAAGAGCAGATTTTATTAAAAGTTTGGTTGGTGTTTATGGATTAACCTTTATTGAGAATGTTGAAATAAAAAAGTACGAAAAGGTGTATTTAAAACATTTTTATGTTCGCGGATTTTCCTATTATGAGGGTCCTAAAATCATTGAAAAAATAAATAAGTCGGGAATGTTGGAATTAAGGCGTGAACCAGAAAATGAATTTGATAGGAAGGCAATAGCGCTTTATTTTGAAAATCTAAAAATTGGTTATGTACCTAGAGAAAGCAATAAAACCATTAGTATTTTGATGGACACTGAATTACTTGAATTTCATACTGAAATTACTGAAATCGATGCAGAAAATGATGATTGGGAAAAGATTCGTGTGGCAATTTATGTACTAAAAGAAATAAAACATGAAGATGATTACAAAAAAATTGAAAATTACAGTGTGTTAAAAGGGTCAAAATTTGTTTCATTTAGAGGGGATGACAATCACATTATCAGGATTTCAACGGACCCAATTGATGAATTTCTTGGTGATATGGATCCAGAATATTACGCTTAGTACTTTGCTTTTGACCCCAATTTCTCGGATTTATTGTCTTAAGTCCAATGTCTTAAGTCTAGTGTCTCTAAACAAACTACCTGCCTTTCTTAAACAGTGCGTGGTCCAAGTTTGAAAAACTTAGCGAAAACTCTAAAGAACCTCCTCTGTGAGCCTTTCTTAGTTGTGAAATGGTAACATCGTAAGAGATTCCGAATTTTACGCTCTTAAAATCAATAAAAACGCGTGGAATTATAGCATCGAACAAACGAGTGTACAAACCAAAGCCAAAAAAGGCATCTTGGTAGTAACCTGTTATCTTGGTACCATTTTGAAATCTATTTTTTAAGGTTCCTCCAAAAATGGTTTCCAAGTGTGGTCCTTGAATAAATTGAACGGCACTTAAGTCAAAAGACCAATAAGAATTTGGAATGTCGCTCGTATAGGAAGTGTGAATCACAAACTTCCGATATAGATTCGCTTGCAAGGCGCTTGTATATTCTAATTTTGGTTTGTTCAAATGATAGGCGGCAACTCCAAAACGAAAGATTTTTTCATCTCGACGAGTAAACCCAGTATTAGACGCGTCGTATTGATACATTAAACCTGCTGCAGCATCAAAATGCCTGAAATTTTGCAACATCCCTGGTTCTCCGCTAGAAATTGTTGGGTCAAAGGCTGTTCCATTCCATTGATTTTCAAAATTTACGCGACTTAAATCACTTTTTCGTGATGTGAATCCTGTTTGTATTCCAGCGGATATTAGGTGTCCATTAGAATTTATTGGCAAGATTCCACTTAAAGAAACAGAGGCATTTTGTAAGCCAAATTTTGAATCTCCACCAACATCATTGTATAAATAAACGCCAACTCCCAAATGCGCATTGTCTGAATGTCGATTTTTGAGAAAGTTTGCATCTGCAACAAATGAACTTGTCATGAATTGCGTATTTGCTCCTAGCCATTGATTTCGATGGTTTAAGGTAAATCGCTCCCAACCTTTAAAAACACCAGTACTTGCTGGATTTATTAGCAAAGGGATTTCAGATGTTTGTGAGAAATGAAAATCTTGAGCAAACAAAATGCTTTTTGAACTAAGAAAAAATAAAAAAAGGAAAGTTCTCATTTCGTTATTTACGGATTAAAGTAATGTTGCCAGATTTTAGTTCAATTCGTCCATCGTCAAAAGTTATTTCTAACTGATAAGCAAAAATTCCTTCATTCAATTTTTGGTCTTTATATGTTCCATCCCAAATTTTCGAAAAATCCGTACTTGTGAACATTAAATTTCCCCAACGATCGAAGATTTGAAGTGTAAATTTCGCAACATCTGAACCTACAATTGGGCGAATGTAATCATTTACTAAATCTCCGTCAGGTGAAAATGCCGAAGGAATACTAACTCCCGATAAACCTATGGGTGTTGGTTTACAATCGATTGTATTGGCATTCGGACTGCAAGCATCTAATGGATCTGAAGAGTTAGAAACTTCAACTCCATCTGCAATTAAATCATTGTCAGTATCTGAATTTAAGGGGTTTGTTCCTAAAGTTGCTTCTGTTTGATTATCTAAACCGTCATTATCTGGGTCACAACTTGGTAGAGTTGTCGTCGGGTCGCAAATATCTAATGGGTTGCTTCCTGTTGTAAATTCTGTTCCATCAGGAATTGCGTCACCATCTGAATCAGCTGCATTCGGATTTGTACCAATTGTTTGCTCAGTAGAATTTAATAAACCATCCGAATCAGAATCGCACAAGGCATGATTCACATTTGGACTACAAGCACTTAATGGGTTTGAACCATTGTTAGTTTCTGCTCCATCATTGATTCCGTCCATGTCTGAATCTGGATTTCCTGGATCTGTGCCTGTGGCTTGTTCTTGACCATTTGTCAAGTCATCATTGTCTGGGTCACAACTAGGAAAACTCATGTTTGGATTACAAATATCTAATGGATTCGTACCTCCTTCATTTTCAGCAAAATCATTAATTCCATCATCGTCAGTATCTACATCATTTGGGTCGGTTCCTAGTGTTGCTTCAACAACATCAGTTAAACCATCTCCATCGGTATCTGGATTCACATCCAATCTAAAAACAGCTACAAGTGATGTGTTTGCAGTAATTGTTAGTGCATTTGTATCTTCACTAATTGCCTCACTTAATGTACCTGAGGTAAACTCCCAATGGTCAAAAATGTAACCGGGGCTTGCTGTAGCAAATAATAAATTTTCGATTCCGCCAAAGTAACTTGCATTCCAAGGATAGGTCGGTACTTCAAGCGAATTAACTTGTACTGTCCCAGAGTTTACGGGGCTCACGTTTACATCAAATTGATAGGGACCAGTCAAGTTGTAACAGTCCGTCATTCCCACATTTAGTTGAACACAGCGAGTATTTATGAAGTCTCTTAATTCTTGAACCTGTGCTTGCCAACCTGCATAAGTTCCTCCCCAGCGCGTAATTTGAGCGTTCATTTCTGGTTCAATCACATTAATCATACTGTCAAGCAAAAAGTTCATATAATCGCATGACAAATAGGTGTTTAATAAATCTGCGTAACGATTAATGTAGTATTGTTCAACCGCAGGATTTTCATTCATCAATTTTTGAAGAATGACAGAGTGTCCCTGGTTTCCTGGGTCAGGTAAATTTTCTACATTGCAAGGATCGGCATTGGCACTTTCATCTGGAATTCCCGTGTAATTGATGTAATGACCAAAACTAGCATCCATGTCCCACAATACATACCTCCATTTTTTGTGATTCCCAGTTGGATTATTTCCTTTCCACCAAGCTGTATTCCAATTTAGCCAGTCCATACAAACGATGTATGAATTCAAGACAAAATAATCTACCAAGGATTTCCAGTTATATTGGGCATCAACGATATCAAAGTTAGCTTGCACACCCATGTTATTTGTTTGAATGTAGTTCAGAAGATTATTCCAATCAGGTTGGGCATCTGGTGCTCCATATTCTTCCCATGTTCCTCCCCAAGTTTTTAAAAAATATAAATCTTCACTTCCTTGGTCGAAATAATAATCGGTAAAATCTGAATCATCCACTTTTTCACGGATGTCATAAACGCCCCAATATTGACCATTGATATACAAAACGCATGGTTTCCATGTACGTTCATCCATCTTTAATTTTGCCTTTTGAGACAAAGTGTGGACAAATGCATCGCGAATATGTGCTCCTTGCTCGGCAGGATAATTGTCGTTGGCTGCTGCTTTGATGATTAGTTTTTGAAATTCGTCACGACTTTTTTCTGGGAAAATTTGGTGTTCAATATCATCGTTGTAACCATATTGGTCGCGCATAATGAAATCGAATCCTCTTTGGCCATAAGCCCAAGAGTCATTTCCATGCTTGTTATATTCTCCTTCTCCTTTCGCTATGAAGGAATTATCAGCCTCAAAATATTCAAAAAAACCTTGTGGTTCTATACCATTATCACCAAATTCTAATAATTGTGTTACTCCTTCAGAGGCAATCGATAAAACTGGAACCGTGTGATCAACATCAATGAAATAGGTAGATGATTGCGTAAAACTAGGCTCATTTGCACTGAAAGCAACAGCGCGTAAAACAGTTGTAGTATTAATAGTTATTGGACCAGTATATAAGGTGGATGTTGCGGTCGGCGTATCTCCGTTTAGTGTATATCGGATTTGTGCTGGGGCATCTGAACAAGTAATGGTAACATTTTGAGCGCCTGCATAAAAACCTGAAGCTAAGGAAAATAGGGGAGTAGGTGTATAAAAATTAATGGCACCAACATTATTTGCACCTGGTGTTGGGTTTAAAAATAGTTTCCATGTTGCTGCTCCATTCGTTTCTCTGCCCACAGAATGATCCTGTTTTGTAAAATGAACTATTTTAATTGAATCAACATTTTGACCTAAATTATTAGCCAAAATAATCCACTCTTTTTCAGTTTGGGTTAATTTAAAATTGGGATGTAATTCTGCACCTGAAACGGTATTTCTCCCAGAACAATGTACCATTAAAAAACCATTTGCAGGAATTGTCCCTGTTGGAATTTGCCATTTGGTCATATTCGATGATTTATCAGATAAATGAAATCCAGTCAAATCAATCGCAGCTCCTGATGGATTATACAATTCTACCCAATCTTCATTATTTCCAAAAGCATCGCCAGGACCATTTATGTTGGAACAAGAATATTCATTTATTACAACTTGTGCAAACGAATGTTGGAAAATAAAAATGGAGATTAGAGCTACAAGTGTTTTTTTAAACATGTATTCAAAGATTTGTTTCTAATATAACGTAAACTTTTAGAAATAGTTGGCATTTGTTCATTAAGCTAGCATGAAATTGATATTTGAAGTTAAAATACAGAAAGTCATCAAGTATCACTAGACTTATGTCTACAGTCTAAAATCTATAATCTTACTTTTAAACAAAACGCTCATCCACTTCCATCACGTGACCACAAGATTTACAAGTTCTCATGTCTTCAGAAGAATAAAATTCTTTAAATCGTGAAATGAAATCGTGTTCGATGTTTTCTAATTTGAATTCGTATTTTTTTAGAGGGAAGTTACAATTTTCACAATACCAATGCAAACCATCAACCATTCCTGTTCCTTGACGAACACGCTCTACCACCAAACCAACTGTGTTTTCTCCTCTTATAGGAGAATGAGGAATGTTTCCTGGTAATAAAAATATGTCTCCCTCTTTGATGTGAACATCTTGAGACTTTCCATCAATTTGTACTTTCACTAGAATATCTCCTTCTAATTGGTAAAAAAGTTCTTCACTTTCGTTGTAATGATAATCTTTTCTTGCGTTAGGTCCACCAACAATCATTACAATAAAGTCCCCAGCTTGCTTGTATAAGTTTTTATTTCCAATAGGTGGCTTCAATAAATCACGATTCTCTTCGATCCATTGCTTTAAGTTGAAAGGTAACATCATAATTCTTCTATTTATTTTCGTACTAATTGAAAAAATCCTTGTCCAGTTAATTCTGTATTATCTAAACCAATACCCGAATATTGATAGAAATAAGTTCCTTCCGAAGCTTCATTTCCGTTGCTTAACAAGCCATTCCATGTTGAATTTACTAAATCTCCTTCAAAGATTGTATTTCCCCATCGATTCAAAATTATGTAAGTAAAACTTTTAAAATTAGTGGTGTTTAAAGTGAAAAAATCATTGTCATTATCTCCATTTGGAGTAAAAATATTTGGAGGATACAAAGAAGGCTCAGATAAAATGGTAATTTGTAAGAATGCAGTATCTGTACAAACTCCTTGACGTGCAATAAGTTCTACAGTAAATGTAGTTGTGGCATTGTATGTGGTCGATTGGTTTGAAATATCAGTTCCTACCTGTGTTTGTCCATTTCCAAAGTCCCAATCAAAAGAATCTGCATTTTGACTAGAATTTGTAAAAGTGACTGCCAATGGCAAATCTCCAATCGTTTCACTTGCTGTAAAAGATGCAGAAACTGGATCTAATTGGTTCACAAAAACACTATCAACTGTCAAACAAACAGCATCGGTAGCTGTAACGAAATACCAACCAGTAGCTAAGTTTTGTGCAGTTTGTGCGTTTGATACGATTGGTCCTGTAATTCCTGGTCCATTCCACTGATAAATTACTGTCCCAGTTGCACCGATAACGGTTACATCACTTGTTCCAGTTGGTGCACAATTCACTGAAGCAGTCTGACTTGTATTAGAAATATCCAAGGTTTGATTTAGAGTTAAACTTACAGATTCTGTAGTTGTGTTTCCACAGACATCAGTTGCGGTAACGTTAAATGTTTGTGTTCCATTCGTTAATGCTGAGGCAGTAACAGTTGCTCCCGATCCTAGGTTTCCGTCCCATGTATAAGTGTATGGTTGAAAACCTCCACTTGCTAAGGCAGTTAAATCTACCGTAGGGTCTGGACATTGAATGTTCACATCAGGGGCGTTTATGGTTAATGAAGGGTCTGGTGCCAAAGCAATAGTCACACTCGCTGTTTCAGTTTGTCCACAGTTGTCAGTAACTGTGACTGTGTAAGTTGGCAAACCTGCAACAAGTCCTTGAACGCTTGCTCCATTTGCTCCATTATCCCAACTATAGTTTAGTCCACCATTTCCTCCATTTGCATTTGCAGTTAATTGTACCGATTGATCTACACAGGTTGCTAAGGGTGCGGTAGCTGTTACCACAATTGGAATTAATTCTTCAAATTCTAGCGTTAAATCCTCTGAATAAACATTGTTGCATGCATCTGTCGCTGTTACAGTGTATGTTTGAACATCCGTTGCACCCGTAACAAAATTTCCAACTTCTCCATTACTCCATGTTATTTCAATTGGTGCAACCCCACCTATTTCAAAGGCAAACATGTTCACTGTTAAATCTCCGCAAGCAACAAAGTCAGCAAATAAATCTAAATCCATCGCTGGAGGAGGAGATTGTGTTATAGTAACTGAACTTTGAAAGGTAAATCCACAAAAATCACTTATATCAACTGTATAGGTTTGAGTTCCCTCTCCATTAATAGATCCAAAAACAGTGTCACCAATTTCCCCATTACTCCACGCATATTCATAAGGCGCTGTTCCACCGATTGCTTGAACTGTCATTTCTACCGTATCACTTGGACAAAAAACGATAGGTGAGTTTACATTTGCATCAAATATTGGTTCTTCAGAAATTGTTAAAGTTTTTTCAATTGTAATTACATCTCCACATTCAGATGTGTAAGTAGCAGTTACGATTACTGTTTCATTTCCTTCTAAAACTCCATCTTGAAAGGCACTTAGGTTCAAACGAATCGTGTCTTCACCTGGATTAAAAGTTACATTGTCAGCTAAGTTTGTATAATCTACTCCTTCTGTTGCTGTACCTGATAATACATAGTTTACCACAGTTGTTTCGTCAATCATTGATTGTGGTCTGGTGAAAACGAAGTCAGCAGATGTGCAGTTTTCATAAATAATGGTATCTCCAGTAACCGTTGATAAATCGATATTTAATCCAGTCGAAGTTAAAGATCCTGCTTGCAGAAATACTCCCGAATCGTAGGAGGCATCAAAAGCATCTGCAATTGCTATTTTAATGTGGTAAGTTTCTCCACAAGTAACTGGCGAAAAAGCAGTTAAAACAACGGTCATACCATCGTACTGAACACTTTGTTGAGAATTGTTATTAAAAAATACACTATAAGCTTGCCAGTTTGGATCGATTTGATCACAATTTCCCTCGTCACCAAAGTCTCCTGCATTTCCATTGTTAATAGTGTTAATAGCTACTGGTGTAGTTGTGCCAGGAATTATTGCAATATTTTCTCCGTTATTTGAAAAAGTACCGTTAATTCCCGGTCCAGAAATAAAGAATCCAAAAACGTCATTAAAATCAGAGCAAACATATTCGTTGTACTCTTCTGATCCAAATACATATTTAAAGGAAATTGTATCTCCAATAGGAATGAAATCAAACTCTAATACACCATGATCATTTAAGTCTGTGGTTGCAATATCATTCAAATCATTATCAACAACAATTTCATCTGCAAAACCTAAAGTTGCGCCTCCTTGGTCATTTGGTCCTACTGCCACGTTAATATCTCCTGAACCAATAATCATCCCTGAATTAATTCCAACATTAGAATTGACACCATTGAAAAAACCACACTGTGTTGTGACAATATTCCCAGCTTGTCCATTAAAAGTTACATTACTGATTGTTACCCCAGAACCAGCCAAAACATTTTGAACAAGTTGTTCAGGAGTCATGGTGGTCGTGACGGTTAATTGA
>CAZHLZ010000069.1:11584-12860 GCA_964532475.1 uncultured Chitinophaga sp. | reverse complement strand
GCTATCGTAATTGATACTGCACACGGACATTCCTTAGGTGTTGTTGAGAAACTAAAAGAAGTCAAAAAATTATTCCCTAGTTTGGAAGTTATCGTTGGAAATATTGCAACTCCCGAAGCAGCAAAATTTTTGGTTGAAGCTGGTGCTGATGCTGTGAAAGTTGGTATTGGTCCAGGTTCAATTTGTACTACAAGAATTATTGCTGGGGTTGGAGTTCCTCAACTTTCTGCTATTAATGAAGTTGCTCAAGCCTTGGAAGGAACTGGAGTTCCAGTGATTGCTGATGGTGGAATTAGATATACGGGTGACATCGTAAAAGCAATTGCGGCAGGAGCAGATACTGTTATGATTGGTTCTATGTTCGCTGGTGTGGAAGAATCTCCAGGAGAAACGATCATTTTTGAAGGAAGAAAATTCAAATCTTACCGAGGAATGGGGTCATTGGAAGCCATGCAACGTGGTTCAAAAGACCGTTATTTCCAAGATGCAGAAGACGATGTCAAGAAATTAGTTCCTGAAGGAATTTCTGGTCGAGTGCCATACAAAGGACATTTAATGGAGGTTGTGTATCAAATTATTGGTGGATTGAGAGCTGGAATGGGCTACTGTGGAGCTGAAAATATTTCTACTTTAAAAGGAGCGCAATTTGTTCGAATCACAAATGCAGGTATGCGCGAATCTCATCCACATGATGTAACAATTACTCGAGAAGCGCCGAATTATAGTATTAAATAAAGCTCATTAAAAAGCTCTATTTTGACGTTCTTTAAAAGTAAAATTAATGTAAGTTCTACCTCAGAACTTCAATCTTTTTGCTTCACTTAGTGGTTTTTGAATATAAAAAAGTAAAAACCTTGTATCACAAAAATTTTCATGTAAGAAATTAGCCTTAAATAAAACCAAAATTAAGCGATTTTTTAGTTTCTATGCTTTTTAGGTCATATTTTTGATGAATAAATTTTGGATAAAATACTAAAAAAAATTATACTATTTGTAAAGTCTAATTTGAAAATAGTTAAACTTTTGTATATATTTGTATAAATTAAAGTAATACAAATGAATTTTGAACGCAAAATATTCCCTAAACTTTTAAATCATTTACAGCAGAAACAAGTGACTGTTTTAACAGGAATGCGCCGAACAGGGAAAACAACTTTGTTGAAACAGCTAAAAGATGCATCTAAGATCAAACAAAAATTATTTTTTGATTTGGAGCGAATGGATAATCGTTTGTTGTTTTCTCAGGATAATTATGATGGAATATTATATGCATTTG
>CAZHLZ010000069.1:0-11574 GCA_964532475.1 uncultured Chitinophaga sp. | reverse complement strand
AGCAACAAGGGATAGATTTTTCTCAAAAGGTATTGATTTGTATCGATGAAATTCAATTGTCTCCCAATTTACCAAGTGTCATAAAATATTTATACGATCATTACGACATAAAATTTATTTTAACTGGATCTAGTTCATATTACATAAAGAATAAATTTCAGGAATCGATGGCTGGACGGAAGAAAATTTTCGAAATCCATCCACTTGATTTTGGAGAATTTTTGAGTTTTAATAAATGTTCTTTCAAAGGTTATTCTTCGTTTGAGAATTTGAAATTCAATGAGAATGAGTTTTTACGTCTAAATAAATTTTATGATAGTTTTATTGAATTCGGAGCTTTTCCAGAGGTAGTTCTGGCGCAAAACAAAGATGAAAAACTAGACTTGTTGCAAGACATTTACAGTTCATACATGAATATGGACATTTTACAAGTGTCTGATATTCAGAAGCCAAATGAATTGATGCACATCATTCGTTTGTTGTCCAGTCGAATAGGTTCCAAGATTGATATTTCTAAAATCGCAAATACCGTCAAAATTTCTCGCCAAACGGTTGAAAATTACTTGAATGTTCTAGAAAGTACTTTTCTAATTCATTTTTTACCGGTTTTTTCTCAAAATCCAGATAAAGAAATTGTGAAAGCGAAAAAAGTCTATTTCTCAGACAACGGAATTGCGAACATTAATGGTGATTTATCTGGAGGTCAGAAATTTGAAAATGCTGTTTTTAATCAACTGAAGCATTTCGGAAATCTGGCTTATTATCAACTCAAGACAGGAAAAGAAATCGATTTTATCTTGAACAAAGAAATTGCTTTTAAAGTCAAAGAATTGGCATATCACAACGATTTAAATTCCTTAAAACGACTATCAAAAAATATTGACATCACAGAAAACAAAGTTGTTTCCCGTTTTCAAGGTGAAGTTTTTGATGAATTAATTTGGGGTGGAATGATAAAATAGTTGTACTATTTGTAAAGTCTAATCAATAAATAGTCAATAAATTTAATCACATCGTACACTGTATTATTATAAGTTTTTCTAAAATTGTATTTATAACTTTTGATAGAAATGGAGAAAATTTTCAATATGGTTATTATAAATTTAAACACAATAATTGTGTTTTGGACTTTATAGCAATAATGTAAAGTTGAGTTTGTAATTTTTTATTTCTAATGAAATAGAATTCAAGCAATCTTAATTAAAGATTCATTTTTAAAACTAAAGAAAATAGTTTTTAGTCTTATAAATTATTACTATCTTTATTTTCTATAAATTATTTCACACTCATAGAATTTTGTTGCAAACAATTTAACTATTAAAAATGAAAAAAATATCTATAATTGTTTTTTTTAATTTGATTAACCTTCAATTTTTTTGTCAGGATTCTATTTCTGTTTCTGGTTATATTTTTGACCAATTTGGAAATACAATAGCTGGAGTTTCAGTCAAAATAAATTCTGAATTTAGAAATGTAACTGTTTTGTCAAATGACCTTGGTTTTTATTTTATTTCAAAATTGCCAAAAGGTAATTTTTACGGAGTCTCGGTTAGTAAACTAAATTATTTTGAGTCAGGGTATGATTTGAATTTTGATAGCACCATTAACAATTCAGTTTCAAAGAATTTTATACTTCGAGAAAGAAAAAATGCAACTGTAAATTCAAATGCGATAAAGCGCAAACATTTGGGTATTACTGTTAGTGACGCGATCAATAAATTTGATTTAGATACCTTAGAGGCAGATATTTATTGTGAGCCACCAGGTAAATGTCATGGCTTTTATGCTGAGTTAAAAGATAGTTCGTTTCTATTTATTCATGCTTATCATTTTTCTGGATGGAATCCTCAATTTATTGAATTTTATCAAGAGCAAATAACTGGATATACAATCATTGATAAAAATTGTCAAATCAAAAAAATTGGAGATGCATTTTTACCAAGGTCATTTCGAAATAAATATTGCAAATTAGAAGGAAATCGTTATTAAACTCGTACAAAGTATAGTTTTAGTTTAAAAGTCAAATATTTCAGAATCTAAAATTTCAAATCATCTCAATCACCCCAGCGGCTCCTTGACCAGTTCCAACACACATCGTCACTACTCCATATTTTTCGCCACGTTTTTTCAATTCATTCATGATTTGAACAGATAATTTCGCTCCAGAGCAGCCTAAGGGATGTCCAAGTGCAATTGCTCCACCATTTACGTTTACCAATTCAGGATTCAATTGTAATTCTCTTGTAACAGCCAAAGACTGAGACGCAAAAGCTTCGTTTAATTCAAATAAATTGATATCACTTTGCTTCAATCCTGCCATTTTGATTGCTTTTGGAATGGCATCTACTGGACCAATCCCCATGATGCGAGGCTCAACACCGACAACGGCGTAACTTACCAAACGAGCAATCGGTTCGATGTTTAATTCTTTCACCATTTTTTCAGACATCACCATCACAAAAGCTGCTCCGTCTGATGTTTGAGAAGAATTTCCTGCTGTAACACTTCCTCCATTGGCAAAAACTGGTTTCAAAGCGTTTAATGCTTCAATCGTACTCGCTCTCGGGCCTTCATCGGTGTCAACAATATAATTTTTAACTTGTCGTTTTTCGTTTTCATCCAAGAAAATTTGTTCAACTGAAATTGGCACAATATCGTCTTTAAATCTTTCAGATTGAATTGCTGCAAGTGCTTTTTCGTGCGATTTCAAAGCAAATGCATCTTGATCTTCACGCGAAACCTTAAATTGTTTGGCAACAGCTTCGGCAGTTAATCCCATTCCCCAATACCATGTTGGGTTTGTTTTTCCCACTTTTGGGTGAGGAACAACTCTCCAGCCTCCCATCGGAATCAATGACATCGATTCAGCTCCACCAGCAATGATGCAATCCGCCATTCCGTTTTCAATTTTAGCGGTTGCAATTGCAATGGTTTCCAAACCACTAGAACAATATCGGTTCACGGTCATTCCTGGCACTTTATCGGTATTTAAACCCATCAAGGAAATCAACCTTCCCATGTTTAAACCTTGTTCGGCTTCTGGCATTGCATTCCCAACTATCACATCTTCCACACGTGTTGGATCCAATTGCGGAAATTGCGCCATTAAATGTTTGATGACATCCGCCGCCAAATCATCTGGTCGCATAAAGCGAAAACCTCCTTTGTTTGCTTTTCCTACTGCGCTGCGGTAACCCGCGATAATATATGCTGTTTGTTTCATTTTACTAAGATTTTAAGACTTTAGGATATTAAGATTTTAAGACTTTTTATCAGCCGTCAGAATTTAATTTTCTGATAAAACCACCAATCATATTTTGAATGGTATGAAGTTCAGTTATAACATTTTCTGTATTAATTTCAAACAAGTCTTGAATAAGAATAAGTTGTGTTTCAAGTTCGTACGATGAGGAAATACTAATCCTTAAGAAGTTTAAAAAATCTTTCTCCGACGTTCTTCCTGAACCTTCTGCAATATTTGATGGAATTGAAACAGCACAGCGGTTAATCTGAGAAATAAGCCCGAATTTTTCCTCGCTTGGGACATTGGAAGTTGTTAAATAAACTCTTTTAACTAATTTCATTGATTCCTTCCAAATCAATAATTCTCTAAAATTATGTGCTTTTTTCATAATTATTTTTTTATTAAAAATAGTCAATAAATTTTAAACTCAATTTTGAGTCTTAAGATCTTAACATCCTAATATCTTAACATCTTAACATCTAATTCCGAAGTATCTTCCCATTCTTAACCAAACTCTCCAACCTTTCCAAGGTCTTCCGCTGTTGACACAATTCTACAAAAGCTTTACGTTCAAGGTCCAATAAATATTGTTCTGAAACTAAAGTGTTTTCTGATAAATCTCCCCCGCAAAGTACAAAACCTAGTTTTTCAGAAATTACTTGATCGTGTTCTGACATGTAATTCCCTGAAAGCATAGAATTTGCTCCAACGTAAACGATTCCTAATCCTTCTTGACCTAAAACAGTTACGTTTTTTGCTCGTTTTGGGGCAACATAACCATTATTTGCTAATTCCAAACAAGCTTGCTTTGCTCGTTTTAATTGATAATCTCTACTGATTACAATCTCGTCAATTCCTTCTCGCAAGTAACCTAAATCAAAAGCTTCGTGCGCTGAAGTAGAAACTTTGGCCTGACCAACAGTTAAAAAACGTTCTCTCAACTTATTGATTTTAACATCTCCAGCATTGATTTCGTCGGATAATCGTTTTGCAAATTCTTTTGAGCCGCCTCCGCCAGGAATTAAACCAACTCCAAATTCAACAAGTCCCATGTATAATTCTGCGTGAGCAACAACCTTGTCAGCATGCATTGATATTTCACATCCACCACCTAAGGCCATTTGGTGAGGAGCAACTATTACTGGAATGTTCGAATAACGCAAGCGCATCATGGTGTCCTGAAAAGCTTTCACCGCAAAATTCAACTCGTCATAATCTTGCTCGATTGCCATCATGAAAATCATTGCCACATTTGCTCCAGCAGAAAAATTTTGACCTGTATTTGAAATGACTAAACCTTTGTATTCCTTTTCGGCTAAATCAATCGATTTGTTGATCGCCTCTATTACGCCACCGCCAATGGTATTCATTTTGGTATTCCATTCTAGATTTAGAATTCCATCACCCAAATGAACTACAGTTGCATCTGAATTTTTCCAAACAGTATTTTCAGCTCGTAAGGTGTCTAAAATAATTAAATCTTCTGTTCCAGGAATAATATCGTATTGACTCGTGTTTTGATTGTAAAATAATTTTTGTCCTTTTTCTTGTTTGTAAAAGGTCGTATTTCCTTTGGCTTTCATTTCCAAGATCCAAGCTGCGGGTGTTTTACCTTGCGCCTCGATTAATTTGATTGCTTGTTCAAAACCAATGATATCCATGGTTTCAAAAGGACCTAATTCCCAACCAAATCCAGCTTTGATGGCATCGTCGATTTTGTAACATTCGTCTGCAATTTCAGGAATACGATTCGATACATAGGCGAACAATCCACCAAATAATTTACGGTAAAATTCTCCCGCTTTGTCCATTCCTGCAAACAACATTTTGGTGCGCTGTTTTAAGTCATCGATGGGTTTGGTCATTTCCAAAGTAGGAAATTTCACTTTTTCGGCAGAACGATATTCCATGGTTTTTAAATCCAAAACTAAGATTTCAGATTTACCATTTTCTAAAGTAACTTTTTTGTAAAATCCTTGTTTTGTTTTAGATCCTAACCAACCATTTTCCACCATTTTGGAAATGTAAGTTGGCAAAGTAAACAAGGAATTTTCTTCATCCGTTAAACAATTTGCTTTCAAACCATTTGCAACGTGAACCAAAGTATCTAATCCAACAACATCGCACGTTCTGAAAGTTGCAGATTTTGGTCTTCCTAAAACGGGACCAGTTAATTTATCTACTTCTTCCACAGTCAAATTCATTTCTTCCACGGCGTGAAAAAGTGCCATGATGGAATAAACTCCCACTCGATTTGCGATAAATGCAGGCGTATCTTTGCAGATAACAGTTTTTTTACCTAAAAATTTACTTCCGTAATCTCTCAGAAAATCAATAACTTCAGGATTTGTATCTTTCGTAGGAATAATTTCCAATAGTTGCAAGTAACGCGGTGGATTGAAAAAATGCGTTCCACAAAAATGCGCTTTGAAGTCATCGCTTCTTCCTTGAGTCATCAAGTGAATTGGAATTCCAGATGTATTGGAAGAAATTAATGTTCCTTCTTTTCTGAATTTTTCAACTTGCTCAAACAATTGCATTTTAATATCCAAACGTTCGATTACTACTTCAATAATCCAATCACAAGTTGAAATTTGAGCTAAATCATCCGTTAAATTTCCTGTTTTTATGCGAGAAACAAAACTTTTACGATACAAAGGTGAAGGATTTGATTTCACTGCAAAATCCAAAGCTTCGTTAACAATTCTGTTTTTGAACTGCGTTGAATCTGTTGTCAAACCTGCCTTTTGTTCTTTTTCGTTCAACTCCTTTGGTTGAATATCCAGAAGTAAAACTTCGCAACCGATATTCGCAAAGTGGCAAGCAATTCTGGAACCCATTACACCAGAACCTAAAACAGCGATTTTTTTTATAATACGATTCATTTTTTTTTAGAGTTGAGAATGAAAAATTGAGAATGTAGAATGATTTTAATTTTCAATTTTACATTCTCAATTTTCAATTCTAATTATTCATTAATTTCAATTCTTTATCAATAAACTCTTCCACAAACTGCATGACTTCGAAATAGGCTTTCAATTTTGATTTCGGGATTTTAGCAATTAATCGATCATCAAAATCCAAGACTACATCGCGGGAAATTCTTCTTTTTTCAATTCCTTTTTCAGTAAGAAATATAAATACTTTACGTTTATCGATTTTGTCAATTTCACGACGAATTAAACCATCGTCTTCCATCGACTTTAAAGTTCTAGACAAACTTGTTGGTTCCATTCCCATTTTTGGGCCGAGTTGAGTTGAAGGAGTGCCTTCTTTTTCAATCATCAATAAAATGTATCCAACAGAAATTGAGATATCAAATCCTTGCGATTTTTGATTGTACATACGTTGAATCTTGTGCCAATTTTGGCGGATAAAAAAGTCAACGGTGGTTCTTTTTGAGTCCATAGAGATTATTTTGCACCCTAAATTTACAAAAAAAAACTACGCAAGCATAAAATCTTGAAAAAAATCACCAAATTTCTTCAGAAATAAAAACTGTACCAATAAAGTGGGCAACTAATTGAGAATCTTGATTGTTAATTTCGACCTGATATTTCCCTAATTTCTTAGAGCGATTGATTTCAGTGCAGGAGACTAATAAAATGTCATTTTCCTTCACTTTTTTTAAATGAGAAATTGATGTTTCAATGCTGACAGCTTTATAACCATAAGAATTTGATGCGAAAGCAAGTGCGGAATCTGCCAATGAGTAAGTTATACCGCCATGAGCAATGGAGAAACCGTTTAATAAAGTGGAATTTATTGTGCAAGATAATTTACAATAACCAAGACCAATTTCACATACCTCCAAAGCTAAAAAAGCACTAAAATTGTCTTTTTCAAGCATTATTGAGAGTATTTCTTGTGGACTTTTCATCGTTTTAATTTTATTTGAAATTATTTTGCTATTTCTACAAACTAATTTTAACGAGGGTTTTCGGCATGGTTTTTACACAAAAACACATGCCGAAAACGAATTTAAATTGATTTTCTTGCGCCGGATATAATCCGTCGCTACAAAAATTTAGTACCTACGGCACTTCCTTTTTATTGTTTTTTAAAAGAAAAATAAATTTATTACTCGTTATATAAAATGGTGTTTAATTATTATCTCAATGACATACCAATACATTAGCTAATTAATTTTTAATCGCACGAGACATCAAAGTAATTTGAGCCATCGCCACAATAAATAATTGCGTAGCAGTTTCGTCGTCTAATGCAGTTCCATCCTCGTCTTCTACACTGATTTCTGTTGCCATAAATTTCGCTAATTCAGCTTGCTGACAAAATTCGTCAATAATATCGTCCTCGTCTGTATCGAAATAAGTATCTAACATTTCAAAAAACGGTTCTTCGAAGGCATCAATATCCTCGTCAGTAATCATGTTTAGTTCAATTCCTTCTGCAGCAAAAGATTCTGAAATCAAGCAATAGTAATAAATTAATAAACCTTCCAAGTTTTCGTTTTTGTACTCCAAAGCAGCAGACATCACATATCCCAAAAGTGTAGGTTGAGCCGTTGCAAATTCTTCTGCTACTTTTTCCAGTTGGTCGTCGTCTAAATTGTCAATTTTTAAAATTGCTTTTTCTATGCTATTGAAGGAAACTTGTTTCATGAGTTCTATTTTTTTTGTAAAAATAAGGATAAACTTTTAGTTGAACTAAAATACCTTAATTAATTTTGAATTTGCAGTACTTTATTACCGAACCTCTGGAAGTAAATAATTTCTCGTAGTGTGTTTTTATATGAAAAATATCTTTAGTAGTTTGATCTAAATTTTGATCCATTTCAGCATATAAATCCCAAGTTGATTCTAACAATTCGTATTTATGTTCCTCTATTTGTTCCAAAGTGGATTCAAATAAAACATCACTATCGGTTTTCAGGTGTACAAGTCCTCCTGCCTTCAAAATTGTTTTGTATTTGTCAATAAAATATTTTGAGGTCAAACGTTTATTTGGCTTTATAGGCTGCGGATCTGAAAAAGTCAGCCAAATTTCGTCCACTTCATTTTCAGTGAAAAAATTATGGATAAAATCAATTTTTGTTCTCAAAAATCCAACATTGGCAAGTTCTTTTTCGGTAGCTTCTTTTGCTCCAACCCAGATACGAGCGCCTTTGATATCAACTCCAATAAAATTTTTGTTCGGAAAATGTTGCGATAAGCCAATGGTATATTCGCCTTTACCACAACCTAATTCTAATACAATTGGATTTTCATTTTTGAAATAATCTGATCTCCATTTTCCCTTTTGAGGAAAGTTTTGCAATGTTTCAACGTCAAATGGTGGTTCGAAACAATTCGACCAATTTTTCATTTCCTGAAACCTTCTTAATTTATTTTTTGCCATAATTTGGATGCAAAGATAGAATTAAGAACTTAATGTTTCAATTTTTCACCTATTGATTATTCCAATACAAAATGTTTTTTTGTGATTTTTGCCTTCGAATTTTTAAGCTGAAAGAAATACATGCCATTGCTTAAGTGGTTTTTTGCAATATTAATTTCATTCAAACCCTTTTCTAAAAGCAGTTTATTTTCAAAAATTAATTGACCAGAAATATCATAAATATTTAGTTCGTGGTTTTCGCCTTCTGTCGCATGAATTTGTAAAATAAACTCCTCTTTACTCTCAAATATTTTTTCAATTGAAAATGTGTTATTTTGTGTTTTGCATTCGGAAGAAATAATGTCAAATGTCTTGCTTACACCATTGTAATCTGTTTGTGAAAGTCGGTAGTAAACAATTTTTGATGTTAGATCATTATCAACAATCTCATATTCTGCTCCCAAAGATTTTTCTCCTGATGCTTCAACTTGTTGAAAAAAGTGAAAATTTATTCCATCAAAAGATTTTTCAATTGTAAAATAGTGATTGTTATTTTCACTCGCTGTTGACCAATAAATTTTTCTATAGTTTTCGTAACAATATGAATTAAAACTCATTAATTGAATTGGCAAAAGACTCGAAGGATTGCAAAAAGTTTGGGCATTATTTAATCCGCCAGTAGAAGCTGTGAAACCAAAGTAAGGTGTATTTGTTCCAAAAACCGTCATTGGATTAAAAGTGGTAGCAATTGTTCCATACGTAACAGTTAAAGCTGAGTTTAATACTCTCGCCGTTAATGTGTTAGTGGCAGATGCCCAATCAATTCTTAGTACATGATTGTTTCCATTTTCAATGTTGTAATTTGTACCCCCATTTCTTAATCTAACAGCCGAGGAAACAGCAGGTCTCTCCCCTGCCCCCATCGCATCGCAATCAGAGTCAAGATCAGGATTGATTGTTCCATTAAACCAAATATCCAAATGATCTGGTTCTTCTGAACCACCACAGCCAATGAAACTTGAAGAAAAATCATCCCTGTCATTCGTATTCAAATAGGTGTCAATTTCAACAATTACAGAATTAGATATTCCACCAGCACCTAATGCTTCGCCGGTTGTACCGCACTTGCATCTACCTTGTGGATCATTTTGCATAACGAAAGCCATACCATCACCACCACCATCGGAATTCCCTAAATTAACGGTGAAGTCGTACGAAAAATTAGATGTGAAATTTAAAGTTGAATTCAAATCCCACGCACAACCACGTTGGTCATTAGTAGTAGATGTTAAATTCACACAATCATAAGGCGATGCGGAATTTGCATCATCAACGGTTGTGTATTGCGGGTTTCCAGTTGCAGCAGCGGTAAAACTTCGAACACTACAAGCTGCGCTAACTCCAAAACTATTTTTAGATCGAATTTGCCAATAGTAAATAGTTGATGGACTTGTAGTTATGGGATAAGAAGTACTTGTTGTATTTACCAAAAAAGCAGGTGGATTTGTTGTCCCAAAATATACATCATAACTATCCACACTGGAACAACCGGATGTTGCGGGAGCTGTCCAAGCTAAACTAGAACATTGTGCAACACCAGTTGCTGCATTTGCGGGAGAATTGAGAGTTGGACAAGCAGGAACTCCTGGTGTACAGCATGTTAAGTCCAAAGAAAATGACCCCGTAGCTCCAGAATATCCATTTACCAAAATGTAATAATTTCGCCCCACACTTGTTGCAAATGTTACTGTTGAAGCAGAACCACAACCATCGTCGTTACTGGCAACACAAGTATTAATTCCTGCGCAATTACTTGGACTTGAATAAACGTTTATTTTTGAATCGTACGAGGTGCCCGAGCACAAACTTGCTGTTACTGTTGATCCGTCACCTGTAAAAACGTACCAAACTCCAGCCGCTGATGGACTTGTGCCACATGCTGACAAAGCGGTTTCACCAGAATTACTTGCTCCAATCGTTGTGCCAGAGTATGTATTGCCACATAAAACAGAAATAGCATTTGAGCAGTCATCATTTCCACCACTGACAGGCGAATAAACACAAATTGTTCCATTCATGTTTGCATCACTATTATACTGTTGAATCCGAATTGCATAATCTATTCCAATAGTTGTTGCATATGTAATTGTTTCTTCCCCACTTGAATTGTTGTCAACGCAAGCCAAAGCACTCATGTTTGTTGCACAAGCACCTGTAAACAAATGCATTACGGCATCACTCGTTGAATTATAGGTAATTGTTGTGGATGTGCCAGTTGCTGTAAACCACCACCACGCATCGTCATTATCGGAGGAGGAACACCCACTAAAGCCATCCCAATAGTCGGAATTATTAGTGCTATTAAAATTTGATGGTGAGCTACAATCCGTTCCAACTGCAATTGAAGTGCCACTATAGGCGCAATTATTAGTTTGTGCTAGCATTTTGAAATTCAGACTAATAACTAAAAAAAGTAGCAATAAAGATGTTATTTTGTTCATGGTAAAAATAATGTGCGACAAAACTATACTAAATCAATTTAGCAAAAAATTATTTTGATTCAAATTTTCATTATTCTTGAAATTATAAATACCAAACAAAAAGAAAAATACCAGACACTAAATCAATTTAGTAAATCGATATAGTATTTATTCTTGGAATCCTAAAATATTTTTTTTCTTCTAAAAATTTTAATTTACAATAGTTTTTTACCTTTGTTGCATTATGTTACGTATCATTTTATTGTTTGCAATCGCAGTTACTGGAATAATTATTAGTTATAATATTATGACTCCAGATAAAAAGCATGATTTAAAAGTCTATAATCCAATTGATGTAAATCCAGAAATGGTGGATTCTTTGATGCAACGAAAAGGCTATGGGCATAAAATTGGTAATTTTTCATTTCAAAATCAGGATGGCCAAACCATAACGCCAACTGATGTAGCAGGAAAAGTGTATGTAGTTGAATATTTTTTTACTACTTGTGGTAC
>CAZHLZ010000068.1:0-12992 GCA_964532475.1 uncultured Chitinophaga sp. | reverse complement strand
GGACGTTGTCCTGCAGAATTTGAATAAAAATCTTGACCCCAAAGTAAAAATTCAATGGCATGAAAACCAACGGAAATATTTTCTTCTCCTCCTAATTCATTTGCTGTAATCAAAGTTTCAAAATTAATTGTAGGATAAGTTGCTAAATTATTTATTATGCCTGAATTTGCAGCACCATCAACATAGTCAATATATGCTTCATCTAAAGGCCAAGCATTAATCAATCCCTCTGGACCATCATCGGCATTATCAATTGGACCTTCTGCAAATCTAAAAATTTCTGATTGACCATAAATTTCTCTTGCTGCTAACCAAACATCTTTGGCCTCTTGAAAGGTGGTAGCATTTGGATTGTTTACAAATTCATCGCATGCGGTTTGAAGTTCAAGAGCTGATACATAGGCGTCTTCAAATACTGCGAAAGCCATATTAGCATAGGTTTCCTTTATTTGTTGTTTTTGACTCGCATAAATATCCACCTCATCATAAACACATGAGCCGTCGTCTTTTTTAGCATTTTCATTAAAATTTGTTGCATTTGCATCTGTACAACCTTCTTTTTTACACGATGTCAACGCTACAATTAAGGCAAATGAATATATTATTTTTTTCATTGTTTTTGTTTTGTGCAAATGTCTTATTTAGATTTATTCTACACAATACCTTAAAAATGGTATAATTAATAGAAGGGGTTAAATTCTTTTGATCCAAAATTTTCAATTGATAATTTTAATGTGAGATTAAATTAGTTTTTTGAAATAGATTAGTTTTGAAACGCCATTCGAGAGAGTGGCATTTTTTTGCATTAAATAAATGTATAATTGTTTTAAAAAATGAAATTTGATTTTTAAATTTCAAAAAAAGGTTTTATAAAACTTCGAAACAATTTTTAACCCTAACTTTGAAGACCTCCCATATATGTTCCTTCGTAAGGACATCATGTGGTAAACCAAATTTAAAAAGTTGTTTATCTTTTAGTAATAATACGTTGTCTGCATATTTTTCAGCTATATTGATGTCATGCACAACTCCAATAACTGTTAAGTCTGGATTGTCCAACATAAAGTTTTTTATTTTCGTCATTAAATCGTATTGATAATAAATGTCTAAGAAAGTCAAGGGCTCATCCAACAATAATATTCTTGACTTACCTGAAATTGGGAACCAAATTTGTGCAAACACACGTGCAAATTGTACACGCTGTTTTTCACCACCGCTTAAAGTCAAATAATTTCTATTTTTAAGCTCATTCAAATTGAAAAAATCTAAACTATCTTCACATATTTTTATATCGTGTTTAGCTGGTTTTCCTTCAAAATGTGGATATCTCCCCATTAAAACAACTTCTTGAACACTAAGTGGAAAAATCAAATCAAGATGTTGTGACAATACCGCTCTATATCGGGCCTGTTCCATTAGAGAAATTTTATGAAGACTTAATTTTTCGATGAGAACATCACCCTTTGAAGGAGGTAATTCTCCACTTATCATTTTGATAAGCGTCGATTTACCTGCACCATTTGGACCAAGAATTAAATGCATTTTACCACTTTCAAAATGAGCACAAATACTATCGATTAATATTTTCTCTTTTATAGAATATGTTAAGTTATCGACTGTAACCATATCAAAATAAATAATTAGTACGCCTTAATAATACAATGAAAATAGGAACTCCTATCACGGATGTAACAATTCCTATAGGAAGTTCTGCTGGTGAAAGAATAAGTCTTGCGGTTAAATCAGATACAGTTAAAACGATGCTTCCAAGCAAGGCTCCTAACCAAATCAATGATCGATTGTCTGAACCATTCAACATGCGAAGAAGGTGAGGAACTATTAAACCAACAAAGCCAATTAAACCAACAAAAGCGGTTGCAACTGATACCATTATGACATTAAGTAATAATACTTTTAATTTCAATGTCTTGATATTTATCCCGAGAAATTGCGCTTCTTGTTCGCCTAACATTAAGGCGTTTAGGTGTTTGGCATACCTCAAGCTCATCAAAAAACAAAGAATAACAACAGATCCAACCATGTACAAACCTTCCCAATATGAACCCGAAAGCGTTCCTAAATTCCAAAATGTTATTGACCTTGCTTGAGGATCTCTGGCAATGTAGGATAAAAATCCAACACCACTTAAAAACAAAGCATTTATTGCAATTCCGGTTAATAGAAGTCCAATAACTGAACTTTTATTGTTTTGCTTTTTTTGAGAGAGGTAAAACACCAACGCTGTTGAAAATATTCCTCCTAAACAAGCAGCTAATGGCAAGGTCCATTCACCTAAATCAACCTTGAAGCTTACTCCCAAAACAAAATACAAAGCTGCGCCAAAAGCTGCGCCACTAGAAGTTCCCACAAGTCCGGGTTCGACAATTGGATTTCGAAAAAGTGCCTGCATTAAAACTCCTCCGATAGCCAGAGCCGCACCAACAAAAATTCCCATTAAAATTCGCGGTAGCCGAATCTGCATAAAAATTCGTTCATTGAGATCCGTAATTTCTTCCCCTTGGAAAAAATGACTCAAAGCATTCCAAATTTCATGATTGGAAAGTTTAACAGCTCCGAATCTTGCAGATAGAATTGAAAATAACAGCAACAATACGAGCAAAACAATGCCAATGAATTTTGATTTATTGATTTTCATTCTGATGAATTAGTTTTTGAATTAGTAGGACATTTTCACCTGTTCGTGGTCCGAGATACACCAAATCATGTTCTTCAATTCTGAAGATATGATTTTTCTTAAATGCTTTTGTGGATGAAATACCCGGTAGTTTACTGATACCCTTTCCATTATTAAGAAGTGAATAACCGAAGTCTGTCAACAAAATAATATCGGGATCAGCTTTAGCAATTACCTCTGGAGATATTTGTTTCATGCCGTTTTCACCGTTTACGGCAAGTTCACCACCTGACCATTCTATCATTTTTGCAGCTGTGCTTTTCTTTGTCATAACTAAATATACATTCGAAGCTCTTCCATAGTGAATGATCAACACTTTAGGCTTTTTGGCATATTTCTTTGTTTCATTTAAAACTTTTGACATATCTTTTTTTAATTTTTCACATAGTGAAGCTGCAAGCTTTTGCTTTCCGAAATAGGATCCCATGGCTCTAATTAAAGTGCATGTTCCGTCAATCGTTTCTTCTTGTTTACCAAATGTTTTCATTGGAATTTTTAGTTTTTCCAATTGATTCACGACATGATCGGGACCAATATTGTCGTCGTGTAAAATTAGCGTTGGTTTAAAGGCTAAAATGGATTCAATACTCAAAGCTCTGTGATACCCTATTGTTGGTAATTTCTTTATTTCATTCGGATACGTACTCGACAAATCCACCGCAACAATGTCTTTTTGTGAGCCGAGGGCATAAATGATCTCTGAATATTGTTTGGAAATGCAAATTATTCGTTCCTTATTTTTTTGTTTATGCGGTTTATTACCAAATCTTCCGCAGGCCAATACAGAAATTGCGGCTATTAGGAAAAGGATATATTTCTTCATCTTTTTGAATTGTAAAATAAACCTACTTCAAGGTATACTAGAAGCAGGTTTATTAATGATTAATTAAAATGTGTACTTAACATTTAAACCACCAAAGAAATTTATTTCATTGGGTGCCGGAATAAAAGCATCAGGAAGTTGATTAACAAATACCATGTTATAGTATTGTGTTCCTGTTATATTATTCGCTCCCGCATACAAATCAAAATCAATATGTTTGATAGTTTTTCTAAACCCAATTTTAGCATTGAGCAGACTATACGCATTTGTTTCGTTTAAACCATCAGAAGTATAAGGCATGCTACTTCTGTAGTTGTAATTGATGTTTCCAAAAATTCCAATTTTTGTATTAAAATCAATACCTGCGTTGAAAACAATCGGAGCGACACCCGCAACAGCTTTTCCTGAGTACTCCTCCACTATTGAACTATCTTTATTCATGGAGTTTTTCCCCACTCTTTCAAATTGGTAATTTTCGTATTTAAAATCAGAATATGTAAAGTTCGCAAATGGTTGAAGTAGCTTTAAAAATCCAGAATTTGATTCAACTAGTTTATAACTAGCCATTATTTCAAAACCAGTATTGTTCAAACGACCGCCATTCACTATGTAAGAATATAAGGTTGCAGTATTGCTTGGATTTTGCACAGTTACCGTTGTGAATTTATCCTCAAATTTGGTGTTGAAAACCGCTAACGTGTAGACTAATTTATTGTTTAGCAAACTCCCTTTTGTTCCCAACTCAACTTGTGTTCCTTTTTCCGGTTTCAATCCAGTATTAAGTTCTCCTGTAGTTGATATAAGTATATTACCACTTACAGGTGCCTTATAACCAGTAGAATATGAAGCATAAATGGAAGCGTAGTTGTTGATCTTCTTATTTATTGCCAAAGTTGGAGATACAAGATTATTGTATGTGTTTTCATAAACCTTTAACTTTTGGTTATTGGGATGATTATTGGTCAAACCCCAAAGACGATCTTCTAAACGAATGTTCATATTACTTACACCAACTCCTGCAGTAAAACTAAATTGGAGTGGTAAACTCAAGGTCCATTGGGTGAAATATGAATACGTTGAACTGGTTGTCACCTGATCACTTTTCACACTTGTGATAATGTTATACCCTTCGAGGTTTGTACTATCCGTTCCCATGCCATAACCAATGGTTTGCGCATTCATTTTTTGTGCTTCAATTCCTGTGATTCCAGACAGTTTGATCTTATCAGATAACTTAAAATTCTTTTCAAAAACTGATCTGAATCCATAATTCAAAGGTGTTTTATCTGTCCAACCACCGGCGGAACTATTGTCCATATTCTGTGAAGACCCAAAGAAGGAAGTAGTGTTTGAAATATTTTTAGTGAATTTGTAAACATATCCAACACCGGCTCTAAATGTTCTTACTGCTGAATGGGCGTTGTTTTGAATGTATTTTGGGTTACCTGAATAATCCAAAGTATCGTACTGCTCTTTAGTCAATTCTCCATTTCGCTCATCATAGCTATTTGAATAGCCCAAATAGTAATTTACAGCTTGCTTTTCAGACAAATGAATATCCCCCATTACATTCACAAAGTCTTTTTTTGACTTGGTATGCTCCATCAAACCATCAAATTTCTGATAACCATAGTTGACCAACATTGAAGAGTTTTCTCCTCCAATTTTAAGACGTGTGGTTGATCGCAATAAGCCATAACTTCCTGCAATTACTTCCTGACCAATTGAAGTTTTGTTCTTTGGTGCTTTCTCGGTATTCATATTAACAACTCCGGAAATAGCTAATCCATATAAACTTCCTGCAGGACCTTTTAGGATTTCAGTATTTGTAACAGATCCAAAATCAATATCGTCCATCACTGTGATACCTTCAGCATCTGTTAATGGAATGCCATTTAGGTACATTTTAACACCTTGACCGTCAAAATTACTATTGACACCTTTAAAACCCATACCGCTTCCATAACCGCGAATATTGATTTGTTGTCCTCCAGATTGGGTTCTACGTTGCATTGTTACTCCAGGTACATTCGTATTTATAGCATCATCAAGATAAAGTCCAGTGGATCTCTTTAAAGCCAGGGAATCCATTTTCACAATTGAATTTGGTTGCTCTAAAGGTGATTTATTGGGATTTGATGTGGCAGTTACAACAACACTTTCTAATTCTTGCAAGTCTATTTTTAGTGAAATTTCAATTTTTTCTGATGTGTTACAGTTATATGATTTTTCAAAAGGTAAATAGCCATTATGAACAATCTTTAACTTAATAGACCCAGAACAATTTAAAGTGAACTCACCATTTTTATCTGAAACAATTTTTTGCGAATTGTCTACAGCTATACTAACACCTACGAGTGGTGTATTAGCTTGTTCGTCAACTACTTTTCCTGTAAGTTGAGTGGATTGTGCATAATTTAGTAGTGAACATATCATGCTCATTACAAGTAAAATAAATTTTCTCATATTATTTGTTTAATTCGTTTATTATTTAAAAATAGGGTATACTTATCCATACCATACTTGGCTTCAAATTTTGTGATAAGTACATTTTTGATTTGAATTAAACGGTATCAGGAGGAGGAATTAAAACCTGCAAATTAGGTGAAACATACCCTTCTAAAGCATGTGTATGAGATTCTTTTTGATTCTCGAAAAAATAATTGATTGGAAATGCGAATTCTGTAGTAATGTACTCCAATTTTACTATTTTAACGACTTTGAAAAGTTGATTATTTGTACCTTTTGATTCTTTTTGAATCTTGGAGAGTGTTAAATCATCAAGTTCAGCAAACAAAATTGCCTCCTCAGTATCATTGATACAATACAAGTAGATAGAGTCGCTTAGGTTTTCTGAACGCACAATGTCGAACATTCTGGCACCCAAACGAAATTCAATATCCTCTCTTACCCAATGGAGTTTACAGTATTCTTTTTTAGAAAGTTTAAAAATATGTAATTCATGTTCTGGAATTCCGGCTTTAATTTGCTGTTTTATCTCTTTTCGAATTGCGTTTTGATGCGTTTTAAAAACAATAAAAATCCCTGCCATATTGAAGGCAACTACTATTAAGAATAATATGGACAGGGATTTTTTTAACATCTTTATTTATTTCCAACCACCTCCTAGAGATCTGTAGATATTTACTTTCGCATTGAGTTGTTTCGCTTTAATTTCAATTAAATCCATTTTTGCTTCTAATGCTTCGCGCTGGGTTAACAAAACCTCTGAGTAATCAGCTCGAGCAGAAGTGAACAGATCATTTGAGATTTCGATGGAATTGTTTAAAATTTCCACTTCCTTCTTTTTTGTCTTAAAACTTTTAGCATAATTGTCCAACTTGTACATATTGTTGAGCACATCCAAATGGCCGTTTAGAACCGTTTGTTCGTAAGCATAAACAGCTTGAATTTGCTGTGCGCTAGCCGAACTATATGCCGCTTTTATGGCATTCCTATTGATCAATGGTGCCACTAAATCTCCTGCTAAATTGTACAGTATGGACTTGGGATTGAATAAAAATGTCGGATTAAAGGCTTGAAAACCAAAACCGGCTGTTATTCTCAAGGATGGATAAAAATTCGCGCGGGCAACTTTAATATCTAGTTTTGCTGCTGCCAACACATATTCCGCTTGACGAATATCAGGGCGATTAATCAACAATTGAGAAGGTAAACCGGCTTGAATGGAGTCAAGTTTTAAGTTTAAATAGTCATTCGAACTGCGAATTAACGCTTGCGGAAATCTTCCTGTTAAGAAATTGATTCGATTTTCTGTTTCAACAATTTGTTGCTTGACCGCATATTCTAAGTTCTGAGTGTTCAACAATTGCGCTTCGAATCGATTTACTGCGAGTTGCGTTACTTTTGCTGACTCTTTTTGCAACTTTACAACACTTAAAGCATTGGATTGAATATCAATATTCTGATCGATAATAGCCAGTAGATTGTCCAAAGCCATCAATTCATAATACGACTCGGCAATTTCAGATACCAAATTGGTAACCATGAAGTTTTTACCTTCAATACTTGATAAATAGCGAGAAATAGAAGCTTGTTTTGCATTGCGAAGCTTTTTCCAAACATCAATTTCCCAACTTGCATGCGCACCAATTACAAAATCGGAAAATGGTTCAGGAAATTCCTTATCGGGAGTTATTTCTAATTGTTCCTCAACAGCTCCGTTACGGGTATACCTACCTTGTTTTTCAATCCCAGATCCGGCACTTAAGCCTACAAAAGGTAAATATTCCCCTTTACGCACTCTTATTTCATTCTTGCTGACTTCTATTTCTTGTAAAATAATATTTAGTTCTTGATTATTTTTTAATGCAGTGTCAATCAATGCAGCCAAATTTTCATCTGAAAAATAGGCTTTGTAATTTAAGGTTCCACTGTTCAACGAATCAGATGAACTGATATAATGATCCGGAACACTCTTATTCTCATTTTTAATTGCAAGTTGTGTTGATTTACAACCCAATGTCATCAAAAGCAAGCAAGGAATCCCAACTGTTTTTATTAGCAAATTAGTTTTCATTTTTTTTGTTTTTTTGTTTACTTGATATCATCAATAATCCTAGTTTTTGAATCCGTTTTTTCAATGAACTTTCAGACCTGCCTTCCACAAAGTCTTCTGTCAATGGATTCTCATCCTCATCCTGTATTAGTTTTCTGCCTTCTGACCATTTTCCAAAAACGTAATACAATCCTGGCACAATGATTACGCCGAAAATTGTTCCGAGTAACATTCCCCCTAGGGCTGATGAACCAATTGTACGGTTTCCAACTGCTCCTGCACCTGTAGCTCTAACAAGTGGAATTAATCCGGCAATGAATGCAAATGATGTCATCAAAATTGGTCGGAATCTCACTTTTGCTCCTTCGATGGCGGCTTCCAAAACCGTTGATCCTTGGTTGTGCTTTTGAACTGCAAATTCAATAATCAAGACCGCATTTTTACCAAGTAAACCAATCAACATGATCAAACCTATTTGCGCATAAATATCATTGGACAAGCCCATGAATTTCAACAAAAGGAAAGATCCGAATATTCCAGCGGGTAAAGATAAAATTACCGCTAATGGAATGATGAAACTTTCATATTGAGAAGCCAAAACGAGATAAACAAATATTAAAACGACAATAAAAATATAAATGGCTTCATTTCCACGATTTGCTTCATCGTAAGACAAACCTTCCCATGCAATATCGTAACCATTCGGAAGGGTTTTAGCCGCCACTTCCTGAATTGCTTGAATAGCATCTCCTGTGGTGTATCCTTTCGCAGGAACCCCACGAATTGAGGAGGAAGTGTATAAATTGAAACGTGTAATTTCATTCGGACCTTGTGTTTTTCGCATGGTTACGAATGATGAATACGGAACCATTTCATCTTTATCATATTTTACAAAAAGATTCAAAATGTCTGATGGCATTCTTCTGTATTCAGGTCCAGCTTGCGTATACACTTTGAAGAATGCATTGAAACGCGTAAAACCTTGTTCATAGGTACTACCAATTAAAATATTCAAATTCTCCATGGCTGTACCGATTGAAACACCTTTTTGCATCGCTTTTTCATTATCTATCACCAATTCATACTGTGGATAATTGGCTGCATAAAAGGTAAAAAGTCCAGATAATTCCTTTCGCTTTTTTAAGGCATCCATAAATTCCATATTCATCTTATCAAATTCTTGATAATCAACGGAAGTGTTTTTATCGAGCATACGCAGTGAAAATCCATCCGACGAACCGTAACCAGGAACTGCTGGGGGCTCAAAGTATTCAATAACTGCACCAAGATCTTTGGTCTTTTCTTCCAATAATTCAATGATCTGTTTTACCGAATGCTTTCTATGTTCCCACTCTTTTAAGTTAATCAAACATGTACCTGCATTCGACCCACGACCTTCTGTTAGAATTTCATAGCCGGCCAATGAAGTAACGGATTGAATATCCTTGATTTCTTCAGCGATACCCTGTAATTGAACCGAGACATCATTCGTTCTTTCTAGTGTACTTCCTGGAGGTGTTTGGATGATTGCATATATTTGACCTTGATCTTCGTTTGGAATAAATCCGGCGGGTAATGTTTTACTTATTCCGAAAATTCCAAATGCAAATGCAACCAATAAACCAAAGGTAATAAGCTTGCGATTGACAATTAATTCTAGTAGTCGTGTATATTTACCAGTTAATTTATCAAAATTTCTATTGAACCAATCCAGAAAGACTTTTACAGGAGTTCTCTTTTTTTGTTTACCGTGATTATTTTTTAATATCATTGCACACAATACTGGAGTTAAGGTCAAAGCAACCACACCTGAAAGTACAATTGCACTCGCCATTGTGATCGAAAATTGACGATAAAAAACACCTACAGGACCTGTCATAAAGGCAATTGGTACAAACACAGCAGTCATAATCAAGGTAATTGCAATGATGGCACCACTGATTTCGCCAAGTACTTTTTTCACTGCGTTGAATGGCGATAAATGTTCCTCTTCCATCTTAGCATGAACAGCTTCTACCACAACAATAGCATCATCCACCACAATACCAATCGCTAAAACCAATGCGAAAAGGGTAATTAGATTGATGGTCAAACCAAACAATTGCATAAACATAAATGCTCCAATGAGCGACACCGGTACAGCAATAATTGGAATCAACGTAGAGCGCCAATCACCAAGGAAGAGGAAGACCACTAATGCCACCAAAATAAATGCCTCAATAAGCGTGTGCATTACCTTTTCAATGGAGGCATTTACAAACTTGGAAACGTCATAATTGATTTCAAAATCCATTCCTGGAGGTAGGTCTTGTCTCAATTCCTCCAGTTTTTCTTTTGTTTTAGCAATAACGGCACTGGCATTTGTTCCGAAATTTTGTTTCAAAACAATTGAGGCCGATGGGTAACCATCTTTGTTCGAGTAAATGTCAAAAAATTCACTCCCCAATTCTACCTCTGCAATGTCCTTTAATTTTAAAATTTCACCGGCAGGATTGGCGCGAACAATGATGTTTTCATATTCTTCAGGTTTATTGAAACGTCCTTTATAGGTTAATGTATATTCTAAAGATTGCGCTTTTTTACCAGAAGCTTGTCCTAATCTTCCAGGGCGACCGATGATACTTTGGTCTTGCATTGCTTCCATAACCTCTTCAGTAGAAACATTATAGGCACGCATGCGATCAGGTTTGAGCCAAACTCGCATAGCAAAAGTACGACTACCAAGAATTTGAGCACGTCCCATACCACTAATACGCTGTAGTTCTGGAATAACATGCACACTGGCATAGTTGTATATGAACTTTTCGTCAGTATTTTTATCCTTACTGTATAAATTCACGTACATCAACATACTTGGCTGAATGGGCGTGATAATAATTCCTTCCCTTTGTACCAAAGGAGGGAGGTTATTCATGATGGCGTCGACACGGGTTTTAACATTAACAACTGCTGCATTTGGATCCGTTCCAGGTTCAAAAATAATTTGAATCGTTGCTTCACCGGCACTTGTTGCATCGGATGTAATATATTGCATCCCCTGCACACCGTTAATCGCTCTTTCCAGCGGAATCAAGGTCGACTCAACCAAAACTTGAGCACTTGCTCCAGGATAAGCAATGAAAATATTAACGCGCGGAGGAGCAATATCAGGAAATTGAGATATTGGTCGTGTATTTATGGCTAAAACGCCTAAAAATATGATTGCTATAGATATCGATATAGCAAGAACCGGCCGTTGAATAAACTTTCTAAACATGTCTATTTGATTTTAGGTTCTTAATTATTCAGCATGAAGCTGATCTAGTTTTTTCAATAAAGTTGGGAACTTTACAAATTCGTACCTTATCTTCTGTCCATTTTTCACTTTTCGAAGTCCGTCAACCAAGATCTTATTAGTTTTGCTTAAACCTTTTGTCACAGCGTAAATATGTGGCATTTCAGTTCCAACGGAGATTTCTTTCGAACGCAGCACATCACCTTCCAAAACATAGACAAACTTTTTGTCCAAGATTTCAAATGTTGATTTTTGAGGGATCAATAGTGCATTTTTCAGCTTTACAGGCATTAGAATGTTTCCTGTTTCACCATTTCGCAAGATGCCTTTCGGATTTTTAAATGTTGCTCTAAAGGCGATGTTCCCAGTTTCATTGTTGAAATCTGCTTCAATCGTTTCTACGATACCAATTTGATCAAAAAGCGAATTGTTAGCAAGTTGAAGTTTAACTTTTAAAAGATTATCCAACTTCGTACCGGTCTGATAATCCAAGTATTCAGCTTCAGGGACATTAAAATAAACCCACATTTTGGTGTTGTCAGAAAGTGTAGTTAACAAATCACCTTCATCCACCAAACTTCCCAAACGCACATCATTAAATCGACCAACGATCCCATCAAAAGGAGCTCTGATTTCCGTAAAATTTAAATGCGCCTGGGCTAACGCCAATTCAGCTTTAGATTTATCAAGTTTTGCCTTACCAAGAGCCAATTCATTTCTAGAAACAATATTCTTATCTGCAAGTGCTTTTGTATTTTGATACTCGATTTCAGTGAAATTCACTTCTGCTTGCGCTTTTCCAGTTTCTGCCTTATAAATAGTAGGCATGATTTGAAACAAAAGCTGTCCTTTCTTTACGAATTGGCCTTCATCAACAAAGATATTTTGTAAATATCCTTTTTCAAGGGCACGCAATTCAATGTGTTGAATCGAGTGTATTTGACTCACATATTCATGGTAAACAAGTGTATCTTTGATAATAGGATAGGTGACGATGAACTTAGAGCCCTCGTGGTCTTCATGTTCTTCATGCTTACAACTAACTGCTAACAATAGAACAAATGAAGAAATTAATGTTATATATTTCATCTCGTTTAATTTATTAAATGATTTAAAGATTATTCTGAATTGTATTGAAATCCTCAGAAAAAGGAAAATAAAATAGAAAAATCTGTATGTTCCTCTCTAATAAAAAGAGGATGCTACATTGATCGAAATAATAAATTATGATATGAAGGCTTTCCAAGATCGCTGTAAGATAAACAGCGGAATTACCTTTCGTTTATGAAATGAATTGTTGTAACTTAAAATAGAAACCTGCGGTTGGACTATGGTTTCTATTCCTGAGAAATAATTGAAATTTTTGAATAAAACTGTAGGATAGTATTTATTAGGGTAATCATCTGAGAATTCATTATCTTCGGTTGGTTCAGTTCCATTTGTGTCATTGTTGATTGGATATTCACAATCCTTCTTACGATTATTTTGTTCAAATGAACAATATAAAAATTTAGACTTACCCTGATTATAGCCTTTGTTTAAGGTGTTTAATGAATGAAATGAAGTATTAAAAACTTGAAAACTAAATAATAGAAATAGAAATAACAAAGCACCTAAGTTCAATAACAATCCTTTTATGGAGTAACGACTTTTATCCTCTATTTCGCTGGTCTGAATTTGC